>JAGACP010000008.1 GCA_017614055.1 Erysipelotrichaceae bacterium
GAAGACTACACAGAGATCAACGATGATCTGATACTGATGGGAAGGGAAGATCCGTCACGTCCTGAAGACAGGAAGGCCGTTAAAGATCTGCCTGCATTCCCGGCTGATCATTATGTCATAGTGCTCGATCATACTCCATATCAGGATGAAGACATCATCGGACTGAAAGCCGATCTGCAGCTTTCAGGTCATACCCATGCCGCGCAGTTCTTCCCGATCCGGCTGATCTACAGGCTGGCCGGTCTCAACAGTTTAGGCGATTATCAGATCGGGGATACGCATCTTTATGTGACCCCCGGTATAGGCGGATGGTATCTTCCGTTAAGAAGCGAATCCCACTGTCATTATGAGGTCTTCACGCTGAAGCCTGAATAGAATAACAGAATAAAAGGTCCTTGCGGACCTTTTTTTTCGCTGGCTATTAGATATCAGTCTGCTACGAATTCCATGTTGACGATGGTTTCATCGTCGCCAGGGAAGAAGTCGATACCTACATACATGTCCATGTCTGCGTTGCTGATGGCGATGGACTTGCTGGATCCGACATTATCCGGATTGACTCTGTCGAAGCCTGCTTCATTGAGCGCAGTTTCATAGGCATTCAGGAACGCTTCGGCTTTTTCTGCGCTGTCGAAGGTCTGACTGACCGTGAAGTACGCCTTTCTGTCAAAGCCGTACTGTGTCTTCTGGAATTCTTTCAGATCGCGGCAGGATATCGGTTCGGATAAGTCTATCTTCGGGAATCCGGCATCGGTCACCATTTTCTCCGTTTCATCTGCGGATGTGTATCTTTCCGACTTGAACAGCAGCGTTACGGTATCATCATCGATGAAGTTGTATCTGAAGCTGGAGAAACCGTTTTCCGATTCATAGTAATCCACTTCATCTTCGCTGCTGCTGACAGGCCTGAAACCGGCATCGAGCAGTGTTTCTTCGTAAGACTTCAGATAGTTTTCTGCTTCTTCGCGGTCTTTGAAGCCGATATCGGCATACAGACCGAGATCATAATGATAGAAATACAGCCATGATTCCGTCATCTCGCTGGCTCTGTCGGTTCCGTCGAAGGAAACGAAATTGTCCGAAGACAAAAGAGCGGGATAGCCTTTCTTTCCGATAGTTTCATTGATCTTTGCAAGCGTATCATAGCGAGGAAAATCATAGTATTTCTTCGCGGTCAGATTGACGCCGTTGTCGTATTCCAGTTCGATCAGAGAATAGCATCCATATTCCTGACGGAGCAGTTTGACAAACTGGTTTTCCGCGATCTGACTGAAACCGTTCTGAAGAAGTTTTTCGGCATAGTCTTTCATGTCCTGTTCGCTCGCGTGAGAATCGCGGATGCTTACGGCATCATTCCAGACGAAATTCTCGCCGTCGTTGACAAGTGCATAGCTTGCGAAATCAGGGAAAGGAACTGCTTCCAGGCCGTATCCCGGAAGGAATACGGAATTGAAGATGAACTCGTCCGTATCGTTCCATCCGGCCCTGGCGGCAGGATAGGAAGGCGATTTCACCCATGCATCAGCGGCAGGGTCGCTCTTGGCATCACTGAATCTGATCTCCAGATCGACGTCGTCATAGAAGATCCTGGCGACCATGTCTTCATCCATTTCCGCCTGCAGTCTGGCGGAAGTCGGATCTTCCTTGTCAAGCACCAGATATACTTCGTGCATAAGCGGCAGGGCATTCTCGCCATATCCGACGAAAGACATGACGCTCTGTTTCACAGCATCTTCGTAGGAAACGAATTTCAGCGGTTCTTCCTGGATATTGTAGAAAAGATTCCAGATGTTGCCTTCGGACACATCATCATCCAGCCAGCCGTTTGGCAGACGGCCTGAAGCGGCGTCGATCGCCTGGCCTTCGCCCAGGAATTTAACTTCCGTCAGCTGTCCGTCCTTCGGATATCCCTGGAACGCTTCGCCATCGATACTAACGACCACGAAGTCGTCATAGATATCTTCGGCATATTCGAAAGATACCTGATCTCTCGAAGATACGGTGGTCTTCAGATACTCCTTTGCGTCGATTACATAGTTTCCTTCTTCGATCTTGCGAAGGAAATTGTTCATGGCTTTTTCGCTGTCCGCTTTTCCAGAGGCTTTCTGGCATCCTGAAAGGACCATGCACAGCGTAATAAGCAGGATCAACAGGCAATGTTTGGATTTCATAGCTCTACCTCGTTTTTCATTATTCAGCGGAAGATATTTATTGAAATCTTCCATAATTAGAGAATACCACAACGTGTCTGAATGATACATCATCATGTATCGGAACATATTCAGCGAAATATTGAACGTTGGATATCGGTCTGGCGAAGAATATTATAAAATAGTGATATATAGGAAAATGAGTATTCCATATGCGGAGCGATGGATCGAGAGGATGTATGCATGAACAACAATAACGCCAATACAAAGATGCTGACGAAACTGATGTTTTCTCTGCTGCCGGTGCAGATACTGCTGGCGGCGGTGGATTCTCTTGACTGTTTCGTTTCCAGCTATTTTGCCAGCAATTTCGTAGGCGTTACCGCCATGAGTGCCGTGGGTCTGTACAGTCCGATCAATCTGTTCGTCGGAGCACTGTCTCTCATCCTTGCGGGCGGAACTTCCATCATCTGCGGAAAATATCTGGGAAGAAACGAGCACGAGAAGCTGCAGAATGTGTTTTCGCTCAATCTGATGGTCACTTTCACGGTCTCTGCCGTTCTTACCATAGTGTTCATTGTATTAGGATCATTTGATCTGACTGGTTTTCTGACTTCGGACATGACTGTCCGTCCGATATTCAATTCATATCTTATCGGCCTTGGCATAGGCCTGCTTCCGAACATCCTCACGAACCAGCTGCCGGTCTTTCTTTCCATCGAGAACATGAACCGCCGCACGCTGGCGTCCAGCATCATCTATGTCGTTTCGACGGTCATTCTGAATTTCCTGTTCGTCCAGGTGATGCATCTGGAGGCGTTCGGTCTGGCTCTGGCTTCTTCCGTGGGCAACTGGATCTTTTTCGCCGTGCAGATACAGTACTTCCTTTCCGGCAGGTCTGATCTCAAGGTCCGTCTGAAGAAGCCTGATATGAGCGATGCGAAAGAAATCGTCACGACGGGTCTTCCGGGCGCTGCCAGCAACGTCTATCAGACATTGCGCGGACTGATAGTCAACAGGCTGATCGAAGTCTTCGTAGGCAGCATAGGCATTTCGGCTTTCGCTACGGCTGACAACCTGCTCAGGATCTTCTGGGCGATACCGTCGGGAATGCTTACGGTGTCGAGACTGCTGATAAGCGTAAGCATCGGCGAAGAGGACCGTCAGACCCTGACGGACGTGATGCGCGTGATGTTCAGACGTTTCGTTCCTCTGATGGGTGCGGTGTCAGCTATGATCATCCTTTTCAGCAGACAGCTGACGATGCTGTTCTACCAGAATACTTCCGATCCCGTCTTCATGATGACGGTGTGGGGATTGAGGATACTTCCTTTATGCATGCCTTTAAGCATCATCTGCATGCATTTTGTCTGCTACGCCCAGGCAAGCGGCAAGCAGTTCCTCATCCATATCCTTTCGTTGCTTGACGGAGTCGTATGCGTTACCGGATTCACCGCCATCCTGATCTCTTCGTTGGGCATAAAAAGCGTCTATGTCGCAAACGTTCTCAACGGCATCGTCACGACCATTACGATCATCCTTTACGCCTGGAACAGGAACAGAAGCTTTCCGAGAAAGATGGACGAACTGATGGTGATACCGGATGATTTCGGTTTCGCCGAAGACGAACGTCTCGATCTCAGCATTTCAAGCATCGAAGAGGTGGTCAGGATCTCCCAGACCGTCCAGGACTTCTGCCTGAAGAAGGGTATCGACGAAAGAAGGTCATATCTTGCAGGCCTGTCTCTGGAAGAGATGGCGGGCAATGTCGTGGAACACGGATTTACCAAGGACAGGAAGAAACATTCGGTCGACGTACGTGTAGTCCACAAAGATAAAGATGTGATCCTGAGGATCAAGGACGACTGCGTACCGTTCGATCCGAACGAAAGAAGACAGATGCTCGACAAGGACGATCCGACAAAGAACGTCGGCATCCGCATGATCTACAAGATCGCGCAGGATGTTCAGTATCAGAACATGCTCGGTCTCAATGTCCTGACGATCAGGATATGAAAGATCTTATGAATACGCAACAGCAACATACCGGAAGGAGCGACTGATGAACAAAAACAAGAAATGGTTTCTATATCTGCGATTATATATAATGCTGGCCATGGCCATCGGTTCCATGCTGCTGGCTTTGAAATTTTTCGAGAGACCGGACATCAATCCCGCGTGTCTGTACAACGCTGGCGTGGATGTCATGGGCATATTCGTATGTACCGTCATGTACTACGGATGCGCCAGCGATATCGAAAAGGAACTAGACGATGCCACTTACTGGCTGATCGGGCTGATCACGCAGATAGGACTGGCGTTCTTCAACAACGAGCTATCCTGGTTTTTTGCCGGACAGCCCGCATATCGCGGACTTTACCTGTTCCTTAACGAGCTTACCAAGATATTCGATTTCGGACTGGTCCTCTTGTTCTACAACTATGTCAGAAGGACGCTTTCTTTTGAAGGAAAACTGA
>JAGACP010000009.1 GCA_017614055.1 Erysipelotrichaceae bacterium
ATTTGTGACTTTTTTACTTCATTTCAGGGCCTGAACCCTTAAGCCAAAGAAATTCTTCATTTTTATCGTAAGATTCCCATTTCACACCGTTTTCCGTGCCCGGATCGCCATTTCCTGCGAAATCGGACCAGTATCCGATCATCCATCCGCTCAGCCTGTAGTCCTCTTCGGTGTACGGTCTCCAGCATCCATCCAGGGTTCCGAACTGATAACGGTTGTCGCATGAATGCGGTACTCCCGCATCGTCACCGGGTTGTTTCTGGTCGAAGACATAGGCATAGACATGGCCCGGATGTGTCTTTCCATAGACATCGCAGAGTTCCCTGATCTGGTCGTACATGATCAGACCGAACATCGGTGTCTTATCATTGGCACCCTCATCGGCAGTACAGCCGATGATGATATCCGTTTTTTCAGGTATGAGACCCTTGATGAAACACTCGTCTATGTCTCTGTCCAGGACATATCCGTCCCTGCAGATGTTGAAGCCTTTATGGAAACCCAGTTTATCGTTGGCGTCTCTCAACGTTTCCCAGGGAAGGGTCTTCAGCTCTTTGATGCTGCTGCAGCCCAGGCTCTCCATGAACTCTTCGCCCAGCTTTTCCGTCTCCTGTATGCTTCGATCGGACATGAAACGTCCCAGACCTCCCGCAGACTGGATGGATACCCGTCTTATCATTCCCCTTGTAAGAGGCGAACACAGAAGACTCATCGTCGACCTTCCTCCGGATGACTGTCCGAATACGGTGATGTTGTCTTTATCGCCTCCGAAGGCACGGATGTTCTGATAGATCCATCTCAATGCGGCTATCTGATCCAGAAGACCGTAGTTGCCGCTCGTTCCGTATTCGGCTTCCTTTGAAAGTTCCGGATGGGCGAAGAAACCGAATACATTCAGTCTGTAGTTTATGCTCACGAGGATACATCCCTTCCTGCAGAAATCATCCCCGCAGTATTCATAGTCCGAACCGTACCACTGCTGGCATCCTCCACCGTGGATGTACATCATGACAGGAAGCCTGTCGTCTTCGCTTTCCGCAGGAGTGTAGATGTTAAGATACAGACAGTCCTCAGACATCCTTGGCGGATAAGGATAGTTCTCTATCATGACATAAGGATGTCCGCTGTCGTCGTTTATGTCGTCGGTAGCCGAAGCCCAGCGGTCGTACTGAACGCATGCCGGGCCGTAGGTGTCGCATGTCATCACACCATCCCAGCAGTCAGGTTCTTCCGGTGCTCTGAATCGTCTCTTGCCTACCGGGGCCTTGGCATAAGGTATCCCTCTGAACAAGGCAAAACCGGCATTCGATCTTGCCGGTCTCATCTTTCCGTATTTCGTCGTCACTATATCCAGCATATCTATATCCTTCTTCCTTCCCTGTCGAACAGATGGAAACAGTCTTCATCCAGACTTACATGTATCGTCTGTCCGTTCATGTAAGGAATCGGCTGATCAGGCTTGTATTTCTCGACTATGACCAGTTCCCTGTCATCGACTGACGCATGGACGATCAGATCGGCTTCCACCACTTCCGTATACTTTACGATGGCTCCGATCCCTTCATCGGATATATGCATATTGCTTCCCCTGATGTCGACTGTTATGGTCTTTTCTTTTCCCAGATTCTTCTTCTGTCTGTTGTCTAAAGAATAACTTGTCCCAAGCAGAGCGAAACGATCCCTATCTACCGGAACATCCTCGAAGACGTTCATGAAAGGCGAAGCGATGAACTCCGCGCAGAAACGGTTCACAGGATGACGGTAGACATTGACCGTCGTATCGTCCATCTGCTTTATTCCGTCCTTGAGTATGATGATCCTCTCCGCCAGGGACAGGGCGTCATACTGGTCATGGGTCACATATATGAAAGTCGTATGATACGCTTCATGAAGCTTCTTGAGCTGATTCCTGAGGTTTCTTCTCATCGGCACGTCGAGATTGGAGAAAGGTTCGTCCAATAAAAGGACGGCAGGCTTCTTCACCAGCGAACGGGCAATAGCCACACGCTGCTTCTCGCCTCCCGATAGATCCTGGGGAAGCTTGTCCAGCTTCTCAGACAGTCCGAGCATGCCGCAGATCTTCTTCACTTCCTCATCGAGCTGTTCGCGCGGCATATGCTTTACCTGCAGAGGGAAAGCGACATTTTCATATACGCTCTGGTTGGGATAGAGGGAGTAGTTCTGGAACACCATGGCCACGTCCCTTTCCTCGGGCTTCACGTCATTGTATTCTTCATCGTCGAAATAGACATTCCCCAATGTCGGTCTTTCAAGACCGGCGATTATCCTTAACAGCGTGCTCTTGCCTGAACCGGAAGGCCCCAGTACCACGACGAACTCTCCTTCATTGACGGTCATATTGAAATGCTGAAGAGCCACCACACCCTCGTTGGAAGTGTAAGGCATCTGCTTCTGCTGCTCGAGTATCTGCTTTCTGCGTTTCCTGTCGAAAAGACCGGTCACTTTCTCGAACGGATATATCTTGGTCACATCTTCAAGTCGTATGCGTACCATTACTTTTCCTTCTTTCCTTTGCCGGAAAACTTCTCTTCAAGGTCCATCACCGAATCTTCAGACTCTTCGACAGTCTCTTCCTTCTGTTCATCTTCCTCATCCGTTTCAAGACCATTGTCTTTCGCGAAACTGACCATGTCCCTGTCAAGAGGAGCTCTGACGAGATCGCTGTACAAGGCAGGTACGATTAAAAGAGCCAGCGGAATGGTTTCCACCGAGTAGACCATCAGACCCAGCAGCAGTACCAACAGGATGGAACGCAGGGGCTTCCTGATGGCAAAATATATGGCCATCCTGATGATTGAAGATATCGGGGCATCGAATCTCGACAGTACAGGCGGTACATGTATCAGCGTTATCGCGAATACGAAAGCGATCAGTATACCCAGTATCATGTACAGCATGCCCCAGATGCTCAGTTTCCAGATCTGATAGCCGGTCCAGAGTCCTTCGGCGATGAAGGCGATGCAGACGATGACGATCAGACTCAGTTTGATGCCCGGTATCAAATTCTGTCTGAATGAATCGAAGAAGTCCCTGAATACACCTTTTCCTCTTCCCGGACCGAAAATGATCTTGCTGGTGGTATGGAAAAGAGCCGCCGAAGAGGCGATGACAGTCACTATCGGGAGCGAGAAAAGCACCCAGAAAAAGCTGACTATCAGCATGTTGGCGAGCGTTTCCAGTATCTTTATGAAAGGGTTGTTGTAGTACATGTCTATAAGCGCGTTTCTTTAAGTTCAGTGATCTCTCCAGCCTTGAGACATTCGCTGGTTTCGAAGGATGTCATCAGATAAATATCGGTGCAGGTAGGATTGTATACCAGAGATCCGTCCGTGCTGTATTCCAGCATCTTGCAGGCTTCGATATAAGCCAGGATCTCGGAATTGGTCGCATACCAGATGTCGCCGTGTCCGTCCATGTATGCCAGGAACTTTTCCATCCTGTCCCAGTTCTCGTCATGATCGAACTCGTAGGCATGGCCCCACACATAGAACATCTGTGCCTTGAAGGCAGGCTTCTCCACGAATTCCTTGGCCAGCTCCATGAGTCTTTCATCGTTGTGATGGCAGGTAGGATCGAGTTCTAAAGGATCTTTCGGCAGTTCGAAGGAATACGAGGAACGTATGGTCCTTGCGCCTTTGTATCCTGCCTGTTTCAGCAGTTGCTTCAGTTCACCGCTGAAAAGACCGAACGGATAGGCAAACATGCTCAGCGGTTTTCTGACCAGCGCTTCCAGACCTGCCTTGTCTTCCGTTATCTCGTAGGTGGCATGAGGCGCAGCGAGCGAAGACAGATCGGAATGATACAGTCCATGCCCTCCCACTTCCTGTCCTTCATAGAGGACAGGCACTTCCTCTTTTGAGATCTTGGAGATGTCAAGAGATTTTCCATTGGGAGGACTTATCACTTCCTCATGTCCGAGAACGCCGCAGTTCAGGTTGAAAGTACCCTTGATATGATGATCGTTCATCAGCTTCACCAGTCTTCTGTCCTGCACGACGCCGTCGTCGTAGCTCAAGGTGAAAGCCTTGCGTCTATATCCCGGAAACAAAAGCGAATCGAATCTTTTTCCCATGTCTGTCCTCCTTTATGAAAAGCCCACTTCAGTGGGCTTGGATCATTTCTTTTCTCTGGCTGTTATCTCTTCCTGCTTAGGGAATTTCCATGCCGAGTTGTTGTCGGTTTCGATCTTTATCCCGTCCCCTTCGAATGTCAGCGTATAGACATCCGTCAGACAGGTCTCCACCCAGCGTCCGTGCATCACAAGGACGTTATCCTCTTTCCAGTAGGCATCGCCCAGATAAAGCTGCGTCATATCTTCCCTGTTTCCAAGCAGATTGGAGAAGCGGCTTCCGCTGGTGGCGAATCTTATCTTCTCGTTCCTGCCTTTTTCGGTGGTGATGTCCCAGACGAATCCGTAATCGTCGAAATCGAAACGGAAAGTCTTGATGCTGTCGGGACGCGTACCGATCATGAAGTTTCCGCCAAATGGCGTGAAAACACCGCTGGTGAGTTCATAGGTCTTGCCGCTAATCTCTTTCACAAGCGGAGAGAACGGCTGGCATTCAGGATTGCCCACATTGAGTCTGCTCAGCTTGCGGCAGAGTCTGTCGTAGGCTTCATCATCCTGAGCAAGAACCTCATCGCCCTTGATCTTTTCGATGAAGTCCCAGGTTATGTCGAGAGTGCTCTGGGCCCAGTGCGCTCCTACGGCCGTTTCCGTGATGGCGATCTCCATATCCTGGTCAGGAAGCACTATCGTGAACTGGCCCATGGCGCCGTCGGCGCGGTAGGCGCGGTGAGGCTTGCACATCCAGATCTGGAAACCGTAGCCCAGGAAATTGTCTGAAGCTTCCGGATTGTTTATGGATTCGGTAGCGGAATCGTTCTGGTTGGTCGTGGCCAGCTGGACGTAGTCTTCGGCCAGTATCCTTTCGCCTTCCCATACGCCGCCGTCGGCATACAGCTTCATCAGGCGGAAGTTGTCTTCGGTCGTCGCGAACATGCCGCCGCCTCCGACTTCCATGCCGTCAGCCATGCACATGCAGCGCAGGTTGTCGTAGTTGATGCCGATCTTGTCGAACAGACGCGGCTTGAGATAGTCGAACAGACCCAGTCCGGTCTTCTTGCGCACTATCGCTCCCAGCATCGTCGAACCGGTTGAATTGTACATGTATGTAGTGCCTGGCTTGTGATTCACCGGCGTATGCATGAATTCCCTGATCCAGTCTTTCGAATTGAAAGGCATCGTATCCATGCCGCAGCCCATGCACAGGACATCTCTGATGGTCAGAAGCTTGAGGTTCTCGCTTGGATCTTCCGGCGATTCATCCGGGAAGATGTCTATCAGTCTTTCATCAAGCTTCAGTATCCCTTCGGTGTAGGCTATGCCCACGACAGTCGCCGCATAGGTCTTGGTGTGCGACTGCAGACCGTGACGGAGGTTCGGGGCAAAAGGAGCCCACCAGCCCTCGGTGATCATCTTGTTGTGACGCATGATCATCAGACCGTGCATCTCCGTCTGGCTCTTTTCCAGATTGTCTATGTATTCAAGTATCAGATCGCTGCTGACGCCGACCTCCTCGGGTCTGGCGGTATCGAATGGTTTTCTTTTATCCATGGATCTCTCCTTAACCCTTGACGCCGCCGACGACCATGCCCTTGATCAGTTCCTTCTGGATGAAAGGATATACCGCCAGGATAGGGATCAGGGCGATGATGGCGACAGCCATTCTCGCCGACTCCGTAGGCAGCGACCTTGAAGCAAGCAGGACCGCCTCGTTGGAAAGGTCGGTGGTCTTGAGGAACTGGATGGAATCCATCAGCTTCTTCAGATAGACCTGTATCGTATACAGCTTCGGGTTGTTTATGTAGTAGATGCCGGCCGTCCAGTTGTTCCAGTAACCCAGAGCGGAGAACAGACCGATGGTGATCATGATAGGCTTTGACAGCGGAACCATGATCTTGGAATATATGGTCCAGTCATGAGCGCCGTCCAGACGGGCAGCCTCGATGATGGAATAAGGGATGTTCGCATTGAAGTAGTTCCTTACAAGCAGGACGTTCATGCCTCCCATCAGCGAACCCGGCAGCAGATAAGCCAGGATGGAATCCTTGATGTGGAAGAGTCTGGTCCATACCATGTATGAAGCGACCATGCCGCCGTTGAACAGCATCGTGAAGAACAGGATGAACGCAACGACGTTCCTCGGCTTGAAGTCCTTCCTTGAAAGAGGATATGCGAACATCGAAGTCATGATCAGCGAAATGATCGTTCCGACGACGGTGATGAGTATGGTGAGACCGTATGCCCTCAGGATCGTGGCTCTCTTGGCCCACATGAAGAAATACGCATCGAGTGACCACTGTTCAGGAATGAAACGGTAGCCGCGTACCAGCGAAGCTTCCGAAGACAGAGAGACCGTCAGCATCAGGATCAGCGGAACGACGCAGAAGAGCATCATCAGGATCATGATGACGAGGGCCGTGTAATGGAAACCGGTCTCGCCTTTCATAAGTTTGATCTTATTCTTATTCTTAGCCATGACGATAACCTCCTAGAACAGCGAGTTCTCCGGGTTGATCTTGCGAACCAGCAGGTTGGAGATCATTACCAGGATGAATCCGATGACAGCCTGGAAAACGCTGGCTGCCGAAGACTGTCCGACGTTGTTGTTTATGATGAGGGCACGGTAGACGAACGTATCGATTGTCTGCGTCGTCTCATAGAGCATGCCGTTGCCCAGCGGTACCTGATAGAAGAGTCCGAAATCCGAGTTGAAAATACGTCCGATCGACAGCAGAAGCATCATGATGATCATCGGCTTGAGCAGAGGCAGCGTGATGTAGCGGATCTGCTCCAGCTTGTTCGCGCCGTCTATCCTTGCGGATTCATAAAGGCTCTTGTCGATGCCTCCGATGCTGGCCATGTAGATGACGGAGCTTTGTCCGGCACTCTGCCAGATATGGACGATCGTCAGGATGAACGGCCAGTATCTCGCCGTTGTATACCACTGGACAGGATTGTCCTTGAAGAATACGGTGTTGAGATAGCCGTAGCTCTGCGAAAGGAACGCATACACCAGGAACGAAAGGATGACGGCAGAGACCATCGAAGGGAAGCAGATGATCGGCTGGATCACCTTGGCGATCTTCCTCTGGGCGATCTCGTTCATGCACAGGGCGATGAACACGGCTATCGCCAGGTCCATGACGATCCAAACCGCGTTGTATGCGATGGTGTTCCTGATCATCGTGAAAGCGTCCTTGGTCTTGAACAGATACTCAAAGTTGTCCAGTCCCACCCAAGGGCTCTTGAAGATTCCCATGGCATAGTTTATCCTCTTGAACGCCAAAAGGATACCGAACATCGGCAGGTAGTTGTTGCAGATGAGATAGATGATTCCCGGAAGCATCATCAGATACAGCGGAAGGTCGTTTTTCAGCTGCTCTTTACGCTGGAGTTTTTTCTGTTGCTTCAGAATATCGTCGAACTCCGAGCTTTTTGCCTTGTTTTCAGACATAACTCCTCCTTATCAGTAGAACTATCTATAGTCTCATAGTAACTGAACAGGAAGACTCGTTCATTAAAAAATGTACACTGGATTTATCAATTAGTATCACTCAATATCTGCATAACTGCAGCCCTGGCTGCTTCGATATTGCCGCAGTTCACCGCTATGCCCAGCACAACGTCGCTGTGATAGTATCCCGCTTCATGCAGAGGCGATCCCTCATGGAGGATGATGCCTCCCGCAACGGTGTTCCCTCTGGAATCTTCATATGCATACAGATCGTTCTTGAGCAGTTCTTCGGGTATGAGCGCATTCAGATCGCAGAAAGCGTCCGTCCGGGCGAAATAGTCGAAATGTTCCCTGTCGGCCACGAAGATGTCTATGTCATCCATCGCAAACATCGCCGAAAGCACCTGCAGGGTCTCGGCGTCTTCGTTCTCCTTGAGTTCCCTGCCCAGCGAATAGCTCGCATTGATATCGGCTTTCTTTCCTTTGAGCTCAAGACCGCTTTCTTCCAGAAGCCTGTCGAAGACCGTGTCGTCGCATTCAACCGCAAGGGAATCATTGTTCAGAAGCACGGCATAGAGACTGACGTCCGCTCTTCTCAAATTGGTCGAAATTATTATCAGCGACAGGACCAGGAAACTCAGCAGGGCTATGATCGGTATCTTGTAGTAGTCCCAGATGAAGTTGAATCTGCTTCTTCTGTCGGGAAGATCCGCAAACTGTTCCCGGTCCTGTCTGATCAGTTCACTCAGTCTCATCTTCTTTTCCTTTCTGATTCCTCCAGTCGAACGGACTTACTCCCACCAGCTTGTGGAAGACCGTCGAGAAATAGGAAATGTTGTAGTAGCCGACATTGGAGGCTATCTCGCTGACCGACATGGATGTCGAAAGAAGCAGTCTCTTGGCCTCCTCGACCCTTAGCTGATTTATGTATTCCCTGAGGTTCATGTTCATGTTGTTCTTGAACAGCTTCGACAGATAGTTCGGCGTTACGAAAGTCACCGCCGCGACATCGTTCCTGTCGATGTTCTCGCGGTAGTTCTCGTCGATGTATTTCTTGGCGCGCGCTATGATGTCTTCCGAATCGACATATTCCCTCAGCTTGTCCTGCTGGATGCGGAACAGCGACATCGCATAGTTCATGAGGCCTTTCCTCGATGATGTCGCCTTCTCGTCCAGCGACATTATCGAAGGATCCATGAAGATGATGTTGGAGCTCATGCCGTTGTCCCTGAAATAAGTTATGAAGACATTGACCAGTTCCTTGCGGAAACGGTCAAGATTCTCCGGAGTGTCGTTGAGACTCTCTATGCGGCTTGATATGTACTCGCTGTAGCCTGATTCGTCTCTCTTCTTCAGATACCACAGCAGCTGGTTTTCATTGAGACGTATGGGATCCAGATCATCCACCTTGATCTCTTCGTTCATGAAGAAGATCTTACCTGAGAAGTAGCGGATCTTGCGCATCTCGTCGTACAGTCTGCAGACCACGTTGCCCGTCTCGTAGAAACGGAACGGTTCGCTTATAAGCGCCACCGGCACCAGCGACATGTAGCGGTCAGAGAAGCCTATAAGCTTCTCGCACCTTTCCTGCAGTTCCTTGTCTTTCATCTCTCCCGGGATGAAACACTGGCACCACAGGAAACGGTCGTCAGAATTGATGACGGTATGTGCAGTGCCGACATAGTCCAGCAGCGCTTCGTCATGAAGCAGCGAGATCGTATAAAGCAGAAGATCCTTGTTCCAGGTCTTGCGTATCGCATCGGTCATGTCGGCGCAGGTGAAAACCATCCTCCAGGTGCTGTCGGCGCCGAAATCCATTCCGTTGGCTCTCAGACCGGCATCCATGATCTCCTTGTTCGTTCCCAGAACGCCGTCGCTGGCCTGACGCAGTATCGAAGACATCAGCGAATCATACCTGTTCTGCGGCTGCTTTCCTTCGGTCAGTTCTTTCTTGCGGACATTGGCCACCATCTTCTGGATGCAGATCTTCACTTCCTCCAGGTCGAGAGGCTTGGTCAGATAACTGGTGACTCCGTACTGTATCGCCGTCTGGGCGTATTCGAAAGATTCATAGCACGTCAGGAAAGAGAACTCGATGTCCCTGTCCTTCTCGTAGGCATATTTCATGACTTCGATGCCGTTGCCCATGGGCATGTCTATGTCGCACAGGACCAGTTCCGGTCCTTCTTTTTCGATGATATCCTTGGCCATCTGCCCGTTATATGCGCGGAAGATCGTCGAGATGCCCAGTTCCTTATAATCCAGCTGGCTCTGTATCACATCGATCGTCGAGATGTCGTCGTCACAGATCAGAAGTTTCATCTTCGCTATCTCCTTCCGGTATCAACAGTTCGATGCGCGCTCCGCCTTCTTCCTTGTTGGAAATGCGGAGCAGATCGTCACGTTTATAAATGAGATTCAGACTGTAACGGACATTGGTAAGACCAAGATGCTCCTTGGTGAACGGGTCGTCGGCTTCGGCCGTAGCGAGCTTCTCCATGGCTTCTTCGGAGAAGCCTGGACCGTTGTCCTCTTCTATCAGTCTTATTCCCTTGAATCCTTCCTCTTCGTAGTATTCGCCTTTTATCGTCACATACATCGTATCCACCAGCGTCATGGCGTGCTTGAAAGAGTTCTGCACCAGCGAGAACAGGATGAGATAAGGTATCCTTTCCAGCATGATCTCCTGAGGGATGTCGCAGATTATGCCGATGCTGTCAGGAAAACGGATCTGCTGCATCTTCGCATAGCTGTCGATGTTTCTGATCTCTTCCTCCACCGTGGTCCAGTCCTTGGCCTTGTACAGCATGTATCTTGTAAACGAGGCGAAAGCCGCGATGTATTCCCTTATGTCTTCAGGCTTGCCCGTATATGTCATGTTGTTTATCGTGTTTATCGCATTGAGGAAAGTGTGAGGCTTGACCTGCGCCCTCAGCATCTTCAGCTGGTTCTGCTGCCTCTTTATCTCCGCATCATATGTCTCTATGGTCAGATGCTTGATCTTGTCGCTCATGTCGTTGAAGCTGGAATAAAGCTCCTCGAATTCGCTGCTTCCCGCATCTTCTATGTCGAGCTTGTATTCGAAATCTCCGCTGGAAAGCTGCTTGTCCGCCTTGACAAGTTCGCTTATCGGGATACGTACTTTCTTGTTTATGTTGTAGATGGAAAGACCTACCAGCAGCACGCACAGCGCACTGTCGACGATCAGGAAAAGAGAAACGATGCTCCACGGAATGTCCGTCCCTTCGTTCTTTCTGATGTATACGGCTTTCGCATCGGCATACTTCTGAGGATTCACGCACACGGTGAAGCCCTTTCTCAGGTATGAGCCGTCCCTGTCCTCGTCCACATATCCTCTCAGCGTTTCATCGCCCTGGCAGAGTACGAGACCTTCTTCATTCATGATCATGCAGGTATCGTTCAGCAGCGAATCCAGCGTATCGTTCAGACGGTAGGTCCTGCAGTCGCTGAGCGCTCCGATGATGTACTTGCCCAGATTGACCGCCTTGTAGTAGTAGCCGTCATCCAGCACGCGGACTATCTCCCAGACTCTATTGCCTATTGAAGAATGATGCTCCAGACAGTACTGCTGGACAAACAGCTTCAAGGCGCTGTTCTGCGTCTGCGGAAGAGTGCCGTTGCTGTAGTAGAAATAAAGGCTGCTCTCCGTATCGACCACGAACACCACGGAAAGATCCGAAGAAGCCATGAGCTTGGACTGCAGGGCATCCTGGACGGTCTTTCTGACAGCCAGGTCCATCTCCTCCGAACCGCTGTGCACGGCCGTGCCGTTGTATATCGTCGCGCTGAGGTCATAGATATGCTCGTAGATGGTATTCAGACGTCTGTCGATATCGTCGGTCCAGCTTGACGATATCTTCTCGGCCACGCTCAGTACGCTCTGTTCGTAGAAAGTCTTGTATGTGAAAGACATCGCCACAAAAAACAGCAGCGAGGTTATGAGCACTCCCGCCAGCAGCTTCGCAACATGTTGGATAAATGACTTCTTCATCTTACTTAATTAATTATACAAAAAAAGCGGATGGTATTATCCATCCGCTTTGATCGATCGGAATCTTTACGATTTAGTTGCCGAGCCAAGCATCAGCCTGAGCCTGGAATTCAGCAATGATCTTGTCGATGCCCGCATCCTTCAAAGCAGCCAGGAATACCGGATACTGCTCGTCAGGGTTGACATCGCCGTACAGCAGGACATCGCTGTACTGCTCAACGACGTTAGATACAGCGGTGACTTCGTTCATGACATTCTCGGTCGTCGGGATGAAGCCGTAGAGAGGCGGTACGCCTGCGCTCTCGAACAGATACTTGCCGTATCCGCCGTTTGAACCGGTCTCGTCGCCTGATTCGAACTCGAGGAAGTAGTCGAAGCCGTTACCGATCATGCCGCATGAGTACATGCAGTTGTAAGGGATAGAGTTGAAATCAAGTCCTTCAGGATAGTTGACCTTTGTATGATCATCGTTCCATACATAGTCCTGACCCTCGGCACCATAGATGATGGTATCCCATACGAACTGATCCGTATAGAGCAGGTTGATGAACTTCGCAGCTCTTTCAGGATACTTGCAGTAGTGAGCGATGCCGATACCTAATGTATCAGTTGCCAGATCGTCGATGGCGATCGTAACAGCACCGAATTCATGAGTCTGGCCATCGCCGTAGTCGGCAGTGGTCGTGAACATCTGAGCGATAGATTCGCAGTCATTCGAGTGACCCATGATGACGCCCTTTGAAGAGCCGCCCATAACGACAGCGTCATGGCTCAGAGTATTTGCGGAACCCTCAGGATCTGTATAACCCTTCTGACGCCAGTCATAAGCCTTGTAGATGGCCTCTTTGAATGCGTCGGTCTCGTAGTAGTTGACCAGCTGAGTGCTGTCGCCTACTGTAGCCGCATAAGTGCCTACAGGTGAAGTATGAGTCTTGGACTGGAGAATCCTGTCGAACTGGTTGAGATATACCAGGAAGTGCTCATCCGGATAAACTTCCTTGAGTTCAGCGAGAGCTTCGCCCAGAGTATCCAGATCGGTGATCTTTGAAACATCGATGCCGGCTGCATCTACGAGTTCCTTGTTGTAGATCCACTTCCAGTCGAGGACTGTACCGAAGTAACGAGGCATCATGTAAGTCTTGCCAGCCACACGGCCGTTGCCCATGATGTCATGGATCATGTCATAGGTGCCCTTCAGTTCCTTGTTGAGATAGTCATCGAGAGGAATGATGTAGCCCTGGTTAGCCCAGTCTGCAACTGAGAAGACCTGTACTACGTCCGGTGCATCATCGCCGCCGCTTGCCAGTTCCATAGGGATCTTTGAGAAGTAGTCGCCGATTGCCGTGATTACCAGATGGACTTTGAAGTCTTCATGCAGAGTATTCAGCAGATAGTCATTCAACTGATCTTCGACCTTCTGTGTTGCTTCCAAAGAAGGAACGATGAAGAGTGTCGACATATCAAGAGTGATAGTTGGGACTTCTTCGTTGCCGCCTTCTTCTTTGCCGCCACATGCCGTGACTGAGAAGAGCATAAGAGCAGTCAATAAAAGAACGATTAGTTTTTTCATTAAAAAAGCCTCCTTGTGTTCTTTGTAGTTTCATTTAATCATCTTTGCCGCCGGTATTGCTTTCAAAAAAAATCACTGGTATTTCAAAATTAAATCCAGCGCAGGAACCGCAAAAGTGAAAGTCGAAAGACCATGACACTTTTTTGATATTCTATCAGGTCCCCTTTCCCTAAAATGAGGATGAAGGAGAGTTTTCATCATGTCTACACATTACGTGAAATTCAGGTCGAATGCCCTGGCCAGGAACGGAGAGTTCTACATCCATCTGGCTGAAAAGAACATGCCGCCTTTCATGGTCCAAGGCAATCCCCATTACAAACGCAAAGCCAAGACGATCATCCTGCTGCACGGCTACAGCGGAGACTGCACGGACTGGCTGTATAATTCCGCAGCGGCCGACTTCTCGCTGAAATACAATCTCAACGTCGTCATGCCTTCCGGCGGTCTTGATTTCTATCTGGACAAGAAGGCTACAGGCCACCACTACTGCGAATTCATCGGCGAAGACCTGGTCAACTACCTGCGTGATACGTTCAATATCGCCCTGAGCAGGAAGGACACCTTCATCGGCGGTCTGTCGATGGGAGGATTCGGCGCTCTGCATACGGGTCTGAAATACCCCGAGACCTTCGGAGGCATCATGGCGCTGTCTTCTGCCCTGATCATCTATCATCTCAAGGATATGAAACCCGACATGAAAGACCCGGTCATGGCCAACTACGAATACTACGTGAATGCTTTCGGCGATCTGGACAAGGCCGAGAAATCTGATCATAATCCGGAAGTCCTGTTCAGAAAGAACAAAAAGAACGGCATCGAGAATCCGAAGATCTACATGGCCTGCGGTTCGGAAGACTTCCTCCTGGAACCGAACCACAGGATGCGCGACTTCCTGAAGAAACAGAATGCCGAATTCACCTATTCCGAAGGACCGGGCATGCACAACTGGGATTTCTGGACGCCTCATGCGTATGAAGGCATCGAATATCTGCTGAAGAAATAATAAGGAGAATAATAAATGTCAAATTTCGAGAATGCAAAAGTACAAGTCAGACAGGGATGGCTGCAGGGTTATATCGAAGAGAACGTCAAGATCTTCAAAGGCATCCCTTATGCGGCTCCTCCTGTAGGAGATCTGCGTTTCCGTCATCCTCAGGATCCGGAAAGATGGAGAGGGGTCAGGAAAGCCACGCAGTATTCAGCGGCTTCCATCCAGCACGTCATGGAACAGGAAGATCTTCCTGCAAACGTGCACGGCGTACCGCAGTTCCTCGCACCATCGCAGTATGAGGAAGACTGTCTCTATCTCAACGTCTGGACTCCTGCCAAGACTCCGGAAGACAAGCTTCCGGTATTCGTCTGGATCCATGGCGGAGGAATGGTCGCGGGAAGCGGCTGCGAAGTCGTCTGCGACGGCATCGGATTCGCCAAGAGGAAGGACATCGTCGTGGTTACCATCAACTACCGTCTGGGATTCTTCGGCTTCTTCGCCCATCCTGAACTGACCGAAGAAGCAGGCGGCACCAGCGGCAACTACGCGCTCTACGACATGCGCAAGGCCTGCCTGTGGATCAAGGAAAACATCGAGAAGTTCGGCGGCGATCCTGAAAGGATCACGGTAGCCGGACAGTCAGGCGGCGCAGCCGGAACAGGTGCCCTGCACGCATCGCCTCTGATGAAAGACGTCATCCAGAGAGTATCCATCGAATCAGGACCTATCTACTGGGGCTTCATGCAGCCGGGTCCGAGAAAGAAGATGGAAGATCTCGGCGTCGAATACATGAACTATGTCGGATGCAAGAATATCGAAGAACTTAGAAGGATGGATGCCTGGGAACTCTTCGACAAGTATGAGGAATTCCAGAGATCCAAAGGCATAGGCCCGATGGGCTTCGGCTTCACCTTCTGCGTAGACGGAGAATTCATCCCTAAGCCGTATTCCGAGATCATGGACAACCACGAATTCAACGACTCCGATGTCCTGATGGGATCATGCGCACAGGAATTCCCTGCCGTAAAGGTTGACGAGTATTCCGTCGAAGCATACGACGCATATCTCAAAGAATCATTCGCAGATTCCTATGAAGACATGAAGAGATGGTATCCTGCAGGCAACAACATCGAAGCTGCCAAGCAGGTATCGACGATCGCTTCAGACATAATGCTGCTGGGCTCTGCAAAAATCGGCGAACTCACCCATGCCAAAGGCGTGAAGAAAGCCTTCATCTGGCTCATGAGCAAAGAGAACGAGACCGAAAGAGGCCACAACGACGGATCTCCCCACTGCGCGGAGATGCCGTATGTCTTCGGCAGAGTCGACCACGGAGAGAGGAACCCGTTCTTCCCTTACCACTGGGTAGGAGCCGACTACGACTTCATGGAACTGATCCAGAA
>JAGACP010000121.1 GCA_017614055.1 Erysipelotrichaceae bacterium
GATTCTTCCATCGTTTCGGAGACTATTCTTCTGACATAAGGCTTCTTCTTGATGTCTTCCACATATTCATGAAGAAGATCGTTGAAGTCGGTCAGTCTGAAATACCAGTTGGTCACATCTCTCATCTCGGGAGTCTCGCCTGAAAGAGTCGATTTAGGATCGATCAGTTCCTCAGGCATGTACTGATGTCCGAGATCGCACTCATCGGCGTATCCCTTCTCGGACTGGCAGTTCTCTATCGGGCATTTGCCTACAACCTGTCTGCCGTTGAGGAAACAGTTGTATTTCGTATCGTAGAACTGCTTGGTGACAAGCTTGTCCAGCCAGCCGTTCTCGTACAGTCTGTTTATGAATTCATCCGTCTCTTTCTGATGGACTTCCTTCGTGTCGTCGAGTCCTGATGCACCGAAGATGTCCAGACTAATCTCATAATCCTTAAGGGTCTTCTCCTGGGTATCGTGGTTCTGCCTGACGTAGTCTTCGATCGTGCCTTTGAAGCCTTCCTCTTCCACCTTCTTGCGGTAGCCTTCGGCTATCGGCGATCCGTAGCAGTCCGTTCCCGAAACGAAGATGACATTCTCTTTGCCTATCCTGTCTCTCAGGAAACGCGCGAAAACATCCGCATGGACGTACATGCCGCCGACATGTCCGAAATGCAGAGTCTTGTTGCCGTAAGGCATGCCACCGGTAACGATGGCTCTTTTGGGAAATACAGGTCTATCCATTGTCATCTCCTTCTCTACAGGTCATAGTAGTATCTGAATTCTGCCGGATTCGGTATCTTGTTTATTTCATTGAGATCGTTCTTTACGGCTTTGATCCAGTTTTGGATAAGCTCTTCAGGGAAGACATCGCCTTCCATGAGATAATCATGGTCTTTCTCAAGAGCTTCTACGGCTTCCTTGAGATTCTCCGGCAGATGTTCGAGCTTCTTCTTCTCTTCATCGGACAAGGCATACAGGTTGAGATCGAACGGGCCCCAGTTGTGGTCTTTGGGATCTATCTTGTTCCTGATTCCGTCAAGACCGGCCATCAGTATCGCCGCATATGCCAGATAAGGGTTGCATGTGGCATCGGGATTCCTCAGTTCGAATCTGACGTTGCTTTCGCCCTTGGCGTAGCTCGGGATCCTGATGATCGCGCTTCTGTTGGCGCTGGCATAGCCTATCGTCACGGGAGCCTCGAATCCCGGTACGAGTCTCTTGTATGAATTGGTGCTCGGATTGGTTATCGCACAGAGCGAGCCGATGTGCTTCAGCAGTCCGCCGATGAAATACATGGCATCCTGCGAGAGATTCGCGTATTCGCCTTTCTTGTAGAAGATGTTCCTGCCGTCCTTCTTCAGCATCATGTGCACATGCATGCCGTTGCCCGCCTCGTCGTATATCGGCTTGGGCATGAAAGTGGCGCTGAGTCCGTGACCGGCAGCGATGTTCCTGACCAGATACTTGATGATCATCGTATCATCCGCCAGCTTCAGCATGTTTTCAAGTTCTACTTCTATCTCCTGCTGTCCCGTTCCGCCGACTTCGTGGTGATGATATTTTACGTCGATGCCGTAGTCCTTCATGGCACTGCAGATGTCGTTCCTTAGATCGAATGAGGTATCCTGCGGCTTGTCTATGTGATATCCGCCCTTCTTGAGGGTGTGGTAGCCGTTGGAGAACTCGTCGTCGCTCGACCATTCCGATTCGTTCGAATAGAGTCTGTACGAGATATCGTCAGGCTTGATGCTGTATGACATCGAATCGAATACGGAGAACTCGAATTCAGGGCCTATGATCATCTCGTCGGCAACGCCCGTCTTCTTCATATGTTCGACGGCAGCCTTGACGATGTTTCTGGGATACTGTCCGAAAGGAACGTTCTCGTCGTCCTTGATCACGTATACGTCTCCGAACATCGTCATCGTCCTGTTCTCGACGAACGGATCGATGATGGCGGTCGAAAGATCAGGATAGAAAACCATATCCGATTTCTCCACCGACCTGTATCCGTAGTTGGACGCGTCGAAGCCGATGCCGTCCTTCATCGTCTTTTCGGTAAGCCTCTCCGCAGGTATCGTCAGATGTCTGAATCTTCCCTTGAGATCGATCAGTTTAAAATCTACGAACTTCACGTCATTCTTTTCTATATATTCTTTTACCTCGCTGATATTCCTGAACATCATTTTCTCCTTAAACAATTATATTATATTACCCGGCCCAGCCTGTTTTTGATCTTTCAATGGTCACTGTCCCGAGATCTTTCCACAGATCATAATCAAGTATTCCGCCATGTTCGGCTTCGAAATCGTTTATAAGTTTCCTTCTTTTCGAATCAAGCGCTATCCATTCATCCAATGTCAGAGGCACATAGTTGGAGAACATGCAGAAAGTGTTGATCATATTCACGGGAGTCGGTCCATACTTGCCTCTAGAATGTTCTCTTTCCAACCTTGATGTTTCATTTATGAAACGATTGATCAGATACTCGTCATAGGTGTTGTGCACATGTCCGTACAGCATGAAAGACATGGGATTTCCGCTTTCATCCACCTTGAACTGGTGGTTGTATATCATCATCGGGTAATGAGACAGAATGACCTTCCTTCTTGAATCGGTTATCTCCGCATACGAGACGATCTCGTCGAAGACGTTGTCGACGAATTCCTTGTCGTCGAGGAAATGAAAATCATGATTCCCTTCGACCAGTATCAGCTTTCCTTTGAGCTTGTTGAGAAGCTCCCAGGTCTCTATACCTCTGCCGAAGGAAAGGTCTCCGAGGATGTACACTTCATCGTTGTCCGTAACTCTTTCGTTCCAGATCCTGACCATGTTTTCATGCATGTCGAACATCGTCTCGAATCCCCTGTCATCGAGCCCGTTGACGTTGCGATGGAAAAAATGCAGGTCCGAAATATAGTACTTCATTACCTCTATTCTAACAGACAAATCAGTGTATACTGAAGATATGGATGAATATTTGCTGACGATACTGGGCAGTTCCGCAGACTATTTCTACGAAGCCGATTCATATCCCGTTGAAGGAGATTTTTCCCACGGCAGATATGCGGGCATGTTTGCGGGCGGATGCCCTCTCAACGTCGGAGCGGTCTGCGCCAGCAAAGGCATCAGAGTCAAGGCTCTGGACATGCTGGGAAAGGATGACGAGACCACCCCGTTCCTTCTCGATGAACTGAAGAAGTTCAACATCGATACGGAAAACATCATCATCCAAAAAGAAGTGGCCAACGGCAAGGTCGTCATAATCGTCACCGGCGAGAAAAGGACGATGTTCGTGATCGATCCGATAAGACCCACATACGTAATAGATGACAGGATCCAGGGTCTATTGAACGATGCAA
>JAGACP010000122.1 GCA_017614055.1 Erysipelotrichaceae bacterium
GATACGAGATAGAATACTACGAGAGCCAGATCAAGAACTACGACCTGCTCGTCGCATATTCTACCCTGAACATCTCCGTCACCGAGACCAAGGTCTACACACCTACAAGCACCAGCTTCTTTACAAGACTGGGCAACGCGTTCGTGAACGGCTGGACCAGTTTCATCGACAACGTCGGCGATTTCCTGATCGACTTCGTCTACAACATCTGGACCATCCTGTTCCTGATCCTCATCGGATTCGTCGGATACAGAGTATACAAGATGATCAGAAACAAGATCAGCAAGAAATAACATGAAAGCTCCCGGATGACCGGGAGCTTTTCTTTTATCTGTTATTCTCTCTTTACAGCTGTTCCTTGCCTCTGCAGTATGTCTGGGCTACGGAATAGTCATCATTCAGCACTACGATATCGGCATCATAGCCGGTCCTGATCCTTCCCTTGCGGTCATCCATCCCTACATAGCGCATCGGATTGACCGTGCAGGCATCAAGAGCGGTCTCGAACGGGACAAGCGCTCTTTCAACCAGGATCTTCAGACCTTCGTTGACCTTCAAGGTAGAACCCGCAAGCTGCTTCTTTCCGGTCGTGATATGCGCAGAACCATCAGGATAGATCTCGACATCCTGTCCTCCGAAATCGAATACGGTTCCGGCAGGATAACCCTTGCACATGAGAGAATCGGTGATCATCACGCCGTAGTTCTGTTTCTCCCTGAAGAAGATGTTCAGGGCAGCCAGGGTCGAGTGGTTTCCGTCGCAGATGCATTCAGCGAATGTATCGTGGCTCCTGAAAGCCGCACCGACGGCACCGTTTGCCCTGTGCGACAGAGCGGTCATGCCGTTGTATGTATGGGTGAAACCCTTCGCTCCGTTGGCCAGCGCGAGCACGGCGGTCTCATAGTCGGTATCGGTATGACCGATGGATACGCATACGCCCGTTTCTGCACAGTATCTGGTAAGAGCGAAATCATCGTCATGCTCGGGAGCCAGCGTTATTATCTTGATAAGACCGTCGCAGGCATCCTGATATTCCTTGAATTCCTCTACCGTTCCCTTGACGATATATTCCTCGGGCTGGGCTCCCTTGTATGTCACATCGATGTACGGACCCTCAAAATGGATGCCCAGGATCTGAGCTCCCTCCGGGTCTTCCTTCTTCACTTCATTGACTTCGGCAACGGCCTTCTTCAAAGTGTCATGAGACTGGGTCAGCGTAGTCGGGAAGAAACCGCAGACTCCTTCCTTCGGAAGATCCTTCGCCCATCTCTTCAGACCGTCTTTCCCCCCTGCCGTCGTATCGTATCCAAGATAACCGTGGGTATGCACATCATAGAATCCCGGAACGATCCTCAGATCGCCGAAATCCTTGTCCACCGGATACTGACCGTATTTATATATGCCCTTTATTTTTCCGTCTTCGATCTCTATCTGCGCCTCGTTGAAGCCTGAAGACAGATATACTCTTCTGCTCTGAATTATCATGTGATCTTCCCTCCAAACTAATAATAACACAATCAAAATCGTGTATAATATTGATGAACTATCATGACAAACAAAAAAGTAAAACCTGAAAACATAGATGGAATATCCATCTATCACGATCCCAAGAAAGGGACTATCTTCTACGATTTTCTCGGCAGGAAAGGCTATGCCATCACAAGCAGCGACGTACAGTCATACGCGAGATATTCGCTGGCTTTCCCGCTGAGTCTTCTGTGCGCGTTCGGACTTGCCTACGTCTTTTCGCTGGGCTATGCCAAAGGCGTCATCGTCTTCGCGGTGCTCTATGTCATCTTCAAACTGATATTCAGATACTTCTTCCTGAGGGATCTGGTGGAGATGGACAACTGGAAGCCGTTCAAGCGGGACAACCTCATCGTATACTTCGCCAAGAACTTCAGCGTGACGCGTCTGATAATACTGATGCTGATGCTGATAGCGCTGGCGGCACTTATGCCGGTAAACGCGATCATCAATTCCTACGGCCAGGCGAATCTCTACGTCAGCTGCGTCATCGCAGCCATGGCTGCCATAGCCGCTGTCCTGACGCTGGTAGCCCTGATCGTAAAGAAAAGAAACAACTACTGATATTCATTGAAACATTGAAAAAGAAAAGCACATCCTTCACGGATGTGCTTATTGTTTATTTCAGCGGGAATTTTATGTCTGCGCTCCTGAGAGCCTTGTCCAGGACCTTCATGGTCTTGAGAGTCATATCGTTGTACTCCTGGGCCTTCTTCAGATCCTTCTCATTGAACAGTCTCTTGAACTCTTCGTATTCATAGGCATGGGTGAGCTTCTTCTTGTTCAGCCTGTATTCCTTGCTGTCACCGTTGTTCTTTATCAGCTTCACACAGTTGAGGACGCTGGAAGCCTCATCCGACCTGACGCACGCCTTGTCCCCCTGTACGCATGCATACAGCGGAGCCTTGCAGTCCTTGGCGCAGATCGCCGTCGCCTTGAATGTTCCATAGTCCATGACCAGAACGCCCGAGGTATCGACTTTCTTCTTCATGTTCGGATAATAGTTCACCTTCTTCGGTTCGCCGAAAAGACCGACGATGAAGTTGATGTTGTAGATGCCAAGATCCATCAATGCGCCGCCGGCCAGCTTGTAGTCGAAGGCAGGAAGCGTGATGCCGTTCTTGAACTTGTCGTATCTTGAAGAATACTGCGAGAAGTTGATGTCGACCATCTTGATGTCACCGATATCCTTCACCAGTTCCTTGATCTTGAAATAATTAGGCAGATGCATGAGCGTGACCGCATCGAAGATTATCCTCTTCTTCTTTTTCGCCAGTTCGAACAGCTCCTTCGCCTGTCTGCTGCCGACCGTGAAAGGCTTCTCCAGGATGACATGCTTTCCGTGATTCAGCGCACTCTTGGCGATGTCGTAGTGCGTGCCGTTCGGCGTAGCGACATAGATCACATCGATGTTTCGGTCGTTGAACAGCATGTCGCAGTTCTGCGAATAATAATCCATGTGATACTTTTCCTTGAACATCTTCAGCGTTTCCTCGCTGTCGATGGAAGAAATGCCTACGTAATGATAACCTTTTACGGATCTGGTCGCCTCGATGAAAGTCGGAACGATGAATCCGGAACCGACGATGCCTACATTTATCATATGTATTCCCCCGTTTTTCTATCTTAATTATCTTTTAACTGAAGCCTTTTTTCAATC
>JAGACP010000123.1 GCA_017614055.1 Erysipelotrichaceae bacterium
AGTCTTTCTATCGAACCGTTCAGTCCCCTTATGGCCGATCTGGCCTGGACAGAACTTTCAGCCTTCACAAGATCATTGACCGCATCGGCCTGGGAAAGATTGATCCTGCCGTTGAGGTAGGCCCTCTTGGTGAACTCTCCCGGTTCCGCCAGCCTGCAGCCGTTTTCCAATAAAAGATTCAGTATCTGCCTCGTGACATAGACGCCTCCGTGGCAGTTGATCTCGACCATGTCTTCGAACGTATACGACTTTCCCGCTTCGAAAAAAGATATCAGCACTTCGTCGAGCATCTCGCCGTCTTTTCTGATATGGGAATAGACAATCGTATTGGGCTTTATCTCGCTGACGTCGCTTATCTTCCTGATGATGTCGAAGCTTTCTTCGCCCGACATCCTCACTATGGAGATGGCTCCGTCCTTTACCGCCGTGGATATCGCGCATATCGTATCGTTGAGCATACACAATCATTTTAATATAAAAAGAGGCATTTAAGTAGCAAGGCAACTTGAAAAAACACTTGAGACCATTCTACAATTAAAGTAACAGATCACATTATTCATCAATCAAGGAGGAAAGTATGGGTAAATATGTCATCTCTAAGACCGTAAACGATAAGATTCGTTTCGACTTACTTGCGTCCAACGGAGAAATAATACTGTCTTCGCAAGTCTACCAGGCTAGAAAAGGCGCCCTCAAGGGCATCAGATCCGTTACCAAGAACGCGCCTATCGCTCCTGTTGCTGACCTGACCGCAAAGGATCCTGTACATGTAGGAAATCCTAAATTCGAGATCAAGAAGGCAAAGAACGGTGAAGTATACTTCGACCTCGTTGCAGCCAACGGACAGGTCATCGGCGTATCAGAGACCTACACCTCGATGGACAACTGCAAGAACGGAATCAAGTCTGTAAAGAAGAATTCCGGCTCGCCTGTCGAAACCAAGAAATAATCAAAGCATATGAATAAGGGCATGTCTCATGACATGCCCTTTTTATTATTGTTTTCTGATCCTGCTTCGATATATCAGATTCACGAACAACGTCAGACACAGCGTCATCAGCAGGATGCCGCTGAAATAGTACATCGCGTTGTATACGTTGCGGGTATTGCCTTTCACGATAAGCAGTACCGACAGTGTGAACGATACGAAGAACGAAGCTATCCTGAACAGAGTCCTGGCGCAGTATTTCTTCCTGAATATCAGATACAGCGCCGTGCTTATGATGCTCAAGGCTGCGCCTATGACCAGCCAGCCGTTGTATATCAGTCTCGGCAGACTCTGCACTCCGTATGAAGGAGCCTTCGCATAGTAATAGATAAGTTCGTCTCCGTCTTCTCCCGGATAGTAGAAGACATAGTCGATGACAGACTTGTCTCCCAGTATCGCAATCTTCTCTTCTTTCTTTCCGAACAGTTCGTGCCACCTGGTCGTGTAGCAGCTGATGAAAACGCTGTCCCCGTCGACATGGACTTCCTCTTTATCATAGTCATAGACCCTAGCGTCTAATACGGCGACAAGTTTGTCGTCTATTGTCTCTATCCTTACGACGTTCTCGGATGATTCGAAATGTATCGGACTGTTGAGATGCACAAGCACCAGGATGAGGACCATCATGCTGATGAGGATGCCGGAGATGAAGGTCCTTGCCTTCTGATGGTCAAGGATGCTCCTGTATGTCCTGAACCCTTCATCCGCGAAGTTTTTCATGTCTTTGGATGATATATCTTCCATCCTTTCTCCTCTTAGAAGTTCCACCATGGATACGTCCAGAGCCTTTGAAAGATCCTCGATCATGCTTATCTCGGGAAAACCCTTCCCCGTCTCCCATCTGGAGATCGCTTTGTCGGATACATAAAGCATGTCCGCCAGCTGTTTCTGGGTAATGCCTTTTTCTTTGCGCAGCTGACTTATCAGACTGCCTGTTTTTTCAGCGTTCATATGTAACACCTCCCGCCTACACGATAAGGCAGACACATATCGTTGTCACCCTATGTATCGTAGAGTCGAAAAATAAAGCTGTATGAGACATACAGCTTTATTATACTTTGTTTCTGACCTTAGATTATTTCTTCAGGTTGTAGTAGGCATCCTTGCCAGGATATACGGCAACAGGACCAAGCTCGTCTTCGATCCTGAGCAGCTGGTTGTACTTGGCAATTCTGTCTGTCCTTGACATAGAACCTGTCTTGATCTGACCGGCATTGAGGCCGACGACCAGATCAGCGATGGTCGTATCTTCAGTCTCGCCTGACCTGTGCGATACGACGGCGGTCATGTTGTTCCTCTTGGCAAGCTCGATGGCATCCAGAGTCTCCGTCAGCGTACCGATCTGGTTCAGCTTGATCAGGACTGAGTTGGCGCAGTTGAGCTCAATGCCCTTCTTGATGTATTCGACATTGGTTACGAACAGGTCATCGCCGACCAGCTGGATCTTGTCGCCAAGACGCTGATTCAGTTTTACCCAGCCTTCCCAGTCGTTCTCTGCCAGACCGTCTTCGATGGAGATGATAGGATACTTCTGGCACCACTCCTCGTACATGTCGATCATCTCGTCGGTGGTCTTCGTGCCCTGGTGTGATCTTGTCAGTTCGTATGTGCCTGTCTCTTCGTTGTAGAACTCGCTTGATGCAGGGTCCATGCAGATGCCGAAGTCGATGCCAGGTCTGTAGCCTGCCAGTTCGATCGCTTCGACGATGAGCTTCAGAGGCTC
>JAGACP010000124.1 GCA_017614055.1 Erysipelotrichaceae bacterium
GGCCAGACCCGCCATGACGGCTGCTATCGCCGAAGTGATGTATTTGATCTTCTTGGTGTTGATGCCTGAAAGCCTTGCGACTTCATTGTTTCCGCCGACAGCCATGATATATCTTCCCAGATATGTCTTGTTCAGCATGAACGCCACGACGAACGCCAGAGCGATGAAGATGATCGTGGAGATAGGGATGACACCGATGTATCCCTGGCCTATCCACTTGATGCTGTCAGGAAGACCGTAAAGGGTCTTGTTTCCCGAAATGATGACGTTCAGGCCGTTGATGGCCGTCTGCATCGCTATCGATATGATAAGTCTCGGTACGTTGAACTTGATCGTGATCCAGCAGGTGAAGCATGAGATCAGCGCCGCAAGTACCAGCGATACCAGCATGATCAGATAGATGGGAAGCCCCGTCTTCGCATATACCGAAGCCGTGAAGACGCCCGTGAACGCATAGAGAGCGCCCATCGAGAAGTCGAGCTCTCCCGTGATCAATAGGCACGAGATGCCCAGACACGCGATGCCCGTAGTAGATACCTGTCTTACGACTGAAATAAGGTTCTTCTGAGACAGGAACCTGCTGTTCATGATCGTAAAGAAGACTACCAGAATCAGCAGGATGATCTGTGGTATGAATTTAGTGACTGTCTGTCTGATTTTATCCGTTCTGTTCATTGTTTACCTCTTTCCTGATGCCATATCCAGCAGAACTTCTTTGCTATATTCGCCCTTCTTGAGTGAGCAGGCAATTTCTCCCTCGGACATAACGATGATCCTGTCAGCCATGCCCATGATCTCCTCGAATTCCGAAGAGACGATGATGATGGAACATCCTTCCCTGGCCAGCTGGTCGATCATCACATAGATTTCATGTTTGGTTCCGACATCTATTCCCCTGGTAGGTTCATCGAAGATGATGATGTCGCTGTTGGTGGCCAGCCACTTGGCGACGATTACTTTCTGCTGATTACCGCCCGAAAGATTCTGCGCCAGCTGCTGGTAGCTCGGCGTCTTGACCTGGAGCTTCGTGCAGAAACTGTCTATGCACTCGTTTTCCTGTTTCTTGTCGATGACGCCTGATTTTGAAAAGCGTTTGATGCTTGGAAGAGAGACATTGAATCCGATAGGGAAATTCAGGAAAAGTCCCGTCCTCTTGCGGTCCTCAGGCAGTAAAGCCATGCCCTCTTTGATCGCATCCCAAGGCTGCTTTCCGGTGAATTCCCTGTTTCTGATCTCTATCGTTCCCGACTCATGAGGTTCCTTGTTGAAAAGCATCTCCATGAGCTCCGTACGTCCCGCTCCGACAAGACCCGCGAAACCGAGGATCTCGCCCTTGTGCAGTTCGAACGATATGTCTTTGTCTCCGTTGCCCGTAAGATGATCGACCTTCAGCACGACTTCATCCGTAGAGATGTCCTCTCTTTCCGGGATGTAGTTGCCGAGGTCTCTGCCGATCATCATCCTGATCAGCTCCTCACGGCTGGTATCCTTGATGAGGGTCTCTCCCTCATACTCGCCGTCTCTCATGACGACGGCACGGTCGCAGATCTCGAAGATCTCCTCGAGTCTGTGCGAGATATAAATAAAAGACACTCCCTGAGCTTTCAGCTTCCTGATGATGCTAAAAAGAGTCTCTGTTTCTTTCGTAGTCAGAGGAGCAGTAGGTTCATCCAGGATCAATATCTTCAGATTCTGGGCCGTTGCCTTGGCGATCTCCACGATCTGACCCTTGGCAGGCGACAGACTTGCGATAGACGCCTTCGGATCGATATCCACTCCGAAAGAATCAAAGATCTCCTGTGCTCTTGTGAGCATCTGCTGATAATCGACTATAACGCCGTTTCCCGGCAGGTTTCCCATGAAGATGTTTTCAACGACCGGCAGGTTCTCCGCCAGGTTCTGTTCCTGATACACCGCTCCGACGCCGTTCAATTTGGCTTCCTTCGGAGTGAGCATCTCATATTCCTTGTTGAAAAGCTCTATCGTTCCGCTTGTCGGAACCTGAGCGCCAGTCAAGCACTTTACCAAAGTTGATTTACCTGCTCCATTTTGTCCAAGGAGGGCCAATACCTCGCCCTCCTTGAGATCAAATGATACATTTTTCAGTGCTTGGACTCCGGGAAACTCCTTGCTTATGTCTTTAAATCTTAAGATCGTGTTTTCCATAACGAGTCCTTTTTAGTTCAACTAACGTCTAATTCTTACTGAAAATCTGCTACGTTGGTCCAGTCAACGAAGTCCTTCTGAGCAGGAACGTTCTCCATGACGCCGTTCTCTACCCAGTTGACGAGCTGCAGACCGATGTTGTAGCCGGTGTTGTAGGTGTTGCCCAGAGCACAGCCTCTGTATGGGCTGCTTGGATCAGCGATCATTCCCAGAGAAGTCGCATCGCCCTCTGAAGAGTAGACCAGATATTCTGAAGTATCCTTGACTGCGGAAGTCAGGGTGTTGGCAGCAACGATAGCGAAGTCGTTGTTGTAGCAGAAGAAGTATCTAGGCTTCTCATAAGTGTTCAGGATGGTCTCGACCATGTTTGAAACACCCTCTGCATCATTGCTGATGTAGTAGTTTGCGAACTCGATGCCTGTGCCTTCGAAATGGTTCTGAGCAGTAGCGATGAATGACTTAAGAGTCTCATACTGCTGTGATCCTTCAGCATCGGAACCTGCAGGGAAGATACCTACGACCTGAGCCTCGGTAACGCCTGTCTCTGCGGCATACTTGTCTACTGCCTCGAGGAACGCGTTGATGATGCCGTCGTTGTCTTCGACCAGCCAGGCTTCTACGCCATCGGCATAGCCCTGAGCGAAGATTCCCAGACCTTCATATTTAGAGTTTCTTTCATTGACGAGAGCCTCTGTAGCTCCACCCAGGAAGTACATGGCCTTGACATCGTTTGCGGCAAGCTGATCCAGAGCAGCAAGTTCCTGCTCGGCATCGAAGAATGCGCTGATGGTCATCGTCTCATAACCCTTGTCTTCAGCAGCGGCAACGATACCGTCGTTCATCTGAATGCAGTAGTCATTGTCAAGAGAGATGGTAGAAACGCCGATCTTGGCCTTTACTTCGTCTCCTCCGCCTTCACCGCCGCCTTCGCCGCCGTTAGAGCATGCAGCGAGAGAAACGGCAAGGATCAAAACCAATAATACAGATAATAACTTTTTCATTGTTTTCCTCCTGTAGTTATTCTCTATCTTAATTATCCCTTGATTATGTAAGCGCTTAATTTTTGTTTTTTTACGATTATATTTGTTTTTTTATTATTTATATATAAATAAAAAGACCGGGATTACCGGTCGTATGTCATCATATCCTGAACTGATGAAGCCTCCTGAATTCCCCCGGGGATATTCCGGTCTCCTTCTTGAAAAGAACCGAGAAATAACCGGCGTCGTTGTATCCTACCGCGTTGGCGATCTCCTTCAGGCTGTATCGGGAAGATCTCAGATACTTCTTGGCCTCTTCCATCCTGACATTTATGAGATACCGGCTGAAACCGATCCCGATTTCTTTCTTGAATATGGAGCTGAGATGGGCAGGCGATATCTTCATCTGACGGGCGATCGAATCCAGGGAGATCTTCTCGCTGTAGTGGCTCTTCAGATATTCCCTGGTCTGCTGGACATGGATGTTGATGTTGTCCCTTTTCTTCATGAGACTGTTCTTCATCAGATCTGATATGAAATCACACAGGTTGTTTATCAGATCGACGACGTTCCTGCTGTTTTCGTGGCTTATTATGCTTCTCTTCCTGACGCTTTCCTTGACTTCCTTGTCCTCGGCAAGCTCAAAGATAACGTCATTTGCCAGGTCAACTATCGTGAAAAAATAAGTCGTCGCTTTCTGAGGCTGTTTCCCGATCTCTTCCTGCTCCGAAAGA
>JAGACP010000010.1 GCA_017614055.1 Erysipelotrichaceae bacterium
CCCGCGTATCATGAGAGAGAAATCCCTCAGATAAGCCACTTCAGGCTCCACGTAAAGCGAAACAGGATCTTCCATGAAACCGAACTCGAAGGTCCTGATCCTTTCTGAAGTCACGGTGTCGCTTGAAAGAAAGCCATAATACATGTCATCTTCACCCTGCTGGAAATGCTCGTTGGTGTCAAGACAGTACATGCTGTTAAGATCGTTCATGATCTGTGCCCTGTCTTTGACCACATCAAATCTATATTCCGGTTCTCCGAAGTCGTTGCTCTCGCCGTATCGGGATGTATTATCCATGAATACTTCCTTTTCGATCAGTTTCTTCGAATTGGCATCGAATAAGAAGAATTCCCAGAAATACTCAGGATCATGTCCGTCCGATATATATCCCCAGTCTAATCCAACGGCTGCTTCGTTTCCCGCGATACAATAGTTTTTATAGAAAGTTTCCCTTGAAAAACCTTTTGATTCAATGTCTATCTGCCAGCCTTCATTGAAAAGATTGCCGCTGTTCTTTTTATACCCCTCGAACTGAGACTCCCTGTCCTGACCGTCAATTTTCACATCGACATAGACGACCAGCCTTTCATGTTTTTCCGGCTCTCCGCCATGACCGTAGGTCTGGGTCGACGCGTTGCACTGCAGAATGTATCTCATCGGCATGATCTCGCATTCGCCCTCTTCAGGAATGTTCTCGTATCCATGTTCCCCCGCAAATATCTTCTGCACCGCATAATAATCCTCATCCATGGACAAAGCATCCGCAAGTATCGGTATGTTCTTTCCTTCATGCTCATACATGATGAAAGGATTGCCTTCTTCCTTGATCTCTTCCTGGCTCTTGCCTCCTCCGGAATTGGTCAGATCCAGCGGTCCCACATTGCATCCCGCAACGAACAAAAGAACGAACAGAATGACAGACAGTTTTTTCATATTCCACCTCCCTGATCGACGATCAGGATCCTTCTGATTCTATTATAGACTGACAGGCATACAAGACAAAAACGGATACTCCCATGCAATATCCGTTTAATGAATCATGGTCTTTCAGGCGCTTCGCCTTCAGGCTTCTCCGGTGGCTCCTGTCCGTCGCCGGGCATGCCTCCGGGAGGCATTCCACCTTCAGGAGGCGTACCGCCTGGCATCTCTCCGGGAGGCATTCCACCCTCAGGTGGCGTACCGCCAGGCATCTGCATGCCGTTTCCTGAAGAAGTTATCTCGACTTCGATCGCTTCCCCGCTTGAAGCGGTTCCTTCCTGATACTCTTCACCGTTGACGTACAGCTTGTGTCCGTTGAGATCTATACAGTCAGCTGCACAGGTCAGTGAAGTTACATAGGAATCGGCTGTCAGCGTCCATTTCGATCCTTCCTCTATCTCGACATAGACTTCTCCCGCTTCGCCGTCTTGGTTGATGACTCCCGCATATGATGAGCCGTCCTTGAGATACATGTTCAGCGTAGATACTTCATCGACGATGATGTCGCCTTCGACGGTCTGGTTATTCAGGTCCATCGTGACATGACCACCGTTTGATCCTTCGTTTCCCCATCCTGCCGCAGCTGCTCTGAGGAAATATCCTTCCGTATCTTCATTGACGATGGAGACATTCTCCAGAGAGATCGTTGCCATGGTGTTGTTTACGAAGAAGACGTCACCGTTCTTGTTCAGCAATGATCCGTCTTTCATCGTGAATGACGCAAGTCCCTCATCGGCATCGCCGGACATCGACTGATAGATCATGACGGCCTGATACCAGTCAGACTTGTCGGAGTTCTTTGATATGTTGTTTGCGACAAGTTCGACATCGTTCAGTGTTACGCTGTTCTTTCCTTCGACTACGACGCCCTGCGAAGATGTGGCCTCAAGATAGGCATCACTTACTGTTATATTTGCTGTGGAATAGATGGCCGGCGATCCCTTGCCGTCGGTGACGTAGGAACCTTCCGTGACATTTACCGTTCCTCCGCCTCTGTCCGATCTGATGGCGGCTGAGGAATTGCCGGTGGTATGTATATTCAGATTTGCGGCATTCATCGTGCCTCCGCCCGTGGTCATCAGTCCGCCGGAACAGTTTCCGGTCGTTTCTATTACTGAATCGGAGATGTTTACGGTAGTGCCGCTTCCGTACGAGAATACGCCGTTGGCATGTGTTCCATCGGTCTCTACGACGATATTGCTCAGAGTCAGAGCTGCACCGTCAGTGGCGAATACCGCGGCATTCTCGCCGTAGAAGTCGGCCTCGTCTCCCGATGATTCTCCGGTCTTTTCGACCTTTATGTTGGAGTAAGATGCGGTCTCTCCGCTGACCTCGATGGCGTGTTCTCCGTCTTCGCTGGAAACATAAGTCTCGTTTATCGTGATGTCTTCCTTCTGCGGTACGTTCCTTTCAACGGTCTGATCCTCGACCGTAACGTCGTTATCTGCAGTCTGACTCTGCGAACATGCGCTCAGGGATATGCATATGGTTATGCTTAATAATGACAATAAGATCTTTTTCATGTTCAGGTCCTCCTGTTTTTCTTAACTATATCCTTTCAATCTGAACTATATGTGAATTCTGAAGGAAATATAGATGAACTGTCCCGCATGATCATGGATGTATAATTAAACTGATGAAATACATAAAACTAAACAATTCCGATCTTACCGTTTCCCGCGTATGTCTGGGATGCATGTCTTTCGGCAAGCCCGAAATAGGACAGTATCAGTGGACGCTGGACTACGACGACGCATCGAAGATAATACAGAGGGCGTATCATGAAGGCATCAATTTCTTCGATACCTCGAACAACTATTCCGACGGAACTTCCGAACAGTTCGTCGGAAAAGCCCTGAAGGATTATCCCCGCGATTCATACGTGCTTGTCACGAAGTGCTACTTCAACGAAGGGAAGCTTTCTCCCGAAGCGATACACAGGGAGGTGGAGAAATCCCTGAACAACCTCGATACCGATCACATCGACATCCTGATCATGCACCGCTTCGAC
>JAGACP010000125.1 GCA_017614055.1 Erysipelotrichaceae bacterium
AGCTTGGCATGGTGTTTCCTGTCGGTTTCGATATATTTAATTACGCTTCAGGTTATTAAGAAGCGCAGGGCATCACCGGTACGCAGAAAAAAGACACTTGGATAAGTGTTTTTTATTTTCATATATAATAAAAGTGTGCTGGAAATAAGAAAGACGACATGTAACGATTTGGAAGACCTGAAGAGGATCTTTGACCGTGCCAGGAGATACATGGAAGAGACGGGCAATCCGACCCAGTGGTCAGACAATCGTCCCGATATGAGTCTCATACTTAACGACATGGAAAACGGAAACTCCTATGTGGTCACGGATGAAGGGAAGGTCGTCGCGACTTTCGCATGTTTGGAGGGGACAGAACCGACATACATCGATATCGACGGTGAATGGCTGAACGACGAACCGTACATCACCATCCACAGGATCGCCTCGGATGGAAGCGTCAGCGGGGTATTCGATCAAGTGATGGAGTATCTGAAGAAGTTCGACAGGGACATACGCATCGATACCCACAGGGACAACGGACCCATGCTTCATCTGATAGAGAAGAACGGGTTCGAAAGATGCGGGATCATCATCGTGGATGACGGAACTGAAAGGATAGCTTTCCAGAAAAGAAAAGAAATACATATGAAGAAAGTACTGGCGATAGTCGGGCCTACGGCAGTAGGGAAAACGCAGTTTGGCATCAGATGCGCGGATCTTTTCGACGGGGAGATAATATCTGGAGATTCCATACAGATATACAGGGGGCTGGATATCGGAAGCGCCAAGCCTTCGAAGGAAGAACTGTCGCAGGCTGTCCATCATCTGATCGATATCAGAGATCCAAAGGAGAATTACAGCGTCAAGCAGTTCCAGGATCTTGCGAGGGAATGTATTGACGAGATAAGCGGAAGAGGAAAGCTTCCGATAATCGTGGGAGGTACGGGTCTTTACATCAAGGCCGCGCTGTACGACTATGTGTTCTTCGAAGAGGAAGAGGAAGACGACCAGTATGAGGATCTTTCCAATGAAGAACTGTATGCAAGACTCAGGGAACATGATCCTGCAGCATTGGAGAAGATACATATAAACAACAGGAAGAGACTGATAAGGGCTCTGAACATCTACGAGAAGCATCAGATAGGGATATCGGAGATCAAGGCCAGGCAGGAGCACAGGCCCGTCTATGACTGTCTGATCATCGGATTGACTGCCGACAGGGATGTCCTGTATGAAAGGATCGATGCCAGGGTGGACAGGATGATGAATGAAGGTCTGCTGGAAGAGATCCAGGGACTGCTGGACAGTGGCGTGACTTTCGCCGATCAGTGCATGCAGGGGATCGGATACAGGGAGTTCAGGGGATACTTCGACGGAATAAGACCGCTGGATGAATGTATCATGGAGGTGAAGAAGGATTCCAGGAATTTCGCCAAGAGGCAGTATACTTTCTTCAACAACCAGCTGGATGTGAAGTGGCATGAAGACAGCGATGAAGCGCTGAAGATGATAAAGGAATGGATAGATCAAGGAGAATGATATGAAGTTTAGCGAATTCAAGTATGAGCATCTGGATTATGAACAGATGAAGGCCGACATGGAGGCTTATCTGGAAAGATGCAGGAAGTGCGACGATCCTGAAGAGCTGAGGAAACTCTTCGACGAGATCAGCGAATACCGCGGCCATGTGATGACGATGGTGCAGCTTTGTTCGATCAGACACAGCATCAATACCGCCGACGAGTACTACGACAAGGAGAATGAGTACTGGGACAACACGATGCCGCTGCTTCAGCAGTATGAAGTGGAGATGGCGAAACTGATGCTGGAGTGTCCGTTCAGGGATCAGCTGGGCATCCCGGAGACTTATTTCAAGTTGAGCGAGAACGCCCTGAAGTCGTTCTCTCCGGAGATAATCGAGGACCTGCAGGAAGAAAACAGGCTTGCTACCGAATACGGCAAACTGAAGTCTTCCGCGAAGATCCAGTTCGACGGCGAAGAGCACAACCTTGCTTCCATCGGTCTCAAGATGACTGATGACGACAGGGATGTCAGAAAGAGGGCTCTGGAGGCTTACCTGAAGTTCTTCGAGGACAACGAGGACAGGTTCGACGAGATCTATGACGGACTGGTGAAGGTAAGAGACAGGATGGCGAAGAAGCTCGGATACGAGAACTTCGTGCCGCTTGGATATATCAGGATGAACAGGCTCGACTATGACGAGAAGATGGTCGAGAACTACAGGAAGCAGGTCATTAAAGACATCGGTCCTCTGACGGTAGAATTAAGGGAGAGACAGGCCAGAAGGATAGGCGTGGAAAAGCTGAAGCCTTACGATGTTTCCTACAACTTCAAGACAGGCAACCCGAAGCCTCACGGAACGATGGAGGAGCTTGTTGACGCGGCCCTGAAGATGTATACCGAGATGTCTCAAGAGACCGGCGATTTCTTCAGGATGATGGTCGATCAGGAACTCTTCGATCTTCCTACCAGGCCGAACAAGGAGATGGGCGGATACTGCACGGGCATCTATGACTACAGGGTCCCGTTCATCTTCGCCAACTCCAACGGCACGGCAGGTGACGTCGATACGCTGACCCATGAAGCGGGCCACGCTTTCCAGCTTTACAGCACGATCAAGAACGTGAAGATCCCCGATCTGATGTTCCCGACGATGGAATCGGCGGAGATCAACTCGATGTCGATGGAATTCTTCGCGCATCCGTGGTCGCATCTGTTCTTCTCCGACGAGACGGACAAGTATCACTACTTCC
>JAGACP010000126.1 GCA_017614055.1 Erysipelotrichaceae bacterium
AATTCCGGACATGAGTCCTGTATCGATCCGCTATCGGGGTCTTTTCCACCAGGAATGCGATCAGCATCACCAGGATGAACAGACACGTCAGATCAAAGCCGTCGGCGATGAATCTTTTGAGCAGATAGGGCTTTGAATTAGGTTCAAGGTCCAGCTGCCCTTTATCGATCTCCGCCATCCTAGCAGAGCATCATATCTATCAGCGTAGAATAGACGGAAACGTCGCTGCTGTCGAATGCGATGTTGACGGTGGATGCGTTGAAATCCTTGTCCACATTGATAAGCAGCTCGTTGTCGCCGTGTCTTACCTTGGCGAACCTTGCGTTTCCATAATCCAGACAGTCGACGACATCGCACTTCAGGCCGCCCTCGTCGACGATCCTGATCTTGTCTCTGTCGATACCGTATCTGTAGGTATTCTTGTAGCAGTTGTCTCCGTCGATCGAGTTGATCTTGTATCCGTTCTCGGCAGCCGCCTCAAGATGATAGTCTGATATGTCGTAGAAGAAGTGCAGCACTCTGTCGTTGTTCTCCTTGACCTCGGTCTTCGAGAACGTGCCAAGCAGAGACTCCTGATCGCCTACGGCCTTGAGCAGCAGTTCTTCGCCCTTGTACAGGTCGAGCTTCTCATTGGCCAGAGCGAAACTGTAGTCGTCGCCCTTTTTGACGTCATCCGAAACAAGCGCGAACAGATAAGAATCGCCGTTGTCCAGATAAGCCAGATTCTGCTTGTCCACCTTCTCCACCTTTGCGACCTTCAGGCTGAAATCCTTGCCCGGCACTATCGCATGAGGAGGGATGGCCAGAGTGACATCCTTTTCTGAGCCCAGGACTCTGCTGAACATCTCAGGCAGAGCGACCTTCCTGCCAAGTAATGCGAGCTTGTCTCCGTCGACCTTGCAGTGAACGCTGTTGTAGTTCGGGATCTTGTTCATGAGCGTGACTTCCGTCTCGCTGTCGAAGAAATGGATCTTGTCCGGATTGAAGTTCGCATAGACGACGTCATCGACCTTGATATCGTCCCTGTCGACGATCTTGACGGTGATGTTGTTACCCTCGTCCTTCAGCGAGAATTCTCCGAGATGATCTCCGAGCTTGCCGTATACGATGGTCTCGTTGCCCAGTCTCTCGATGTTGGTGATGATCATCTTCAGACCGTCGCCGTCCTTGTTGAGCGTCAGATGCTCCGGACGTACGCCAAGGATGACCTTCCTGTCGCCCTGGAGATAGTTCTCATGCACCTTGCAGACATTCTCGTAAGGGATCGTGACCGAATCGCCCTGGGCGAAACTGATCTTGACCTTGTCCTTCTCTCTCTTCAGAGTCACATCGAAGAAGTTCATCTGAGGAGAACCGATGAATCCGGCAACGAACTTGTTGTAAGGCATGTTGTACAGATTCATAGGCGTGTCGATCTGCTGGACATAGCCCAGCTTCATGACGACGATCCTGGTACCCATGGTCATGGCCTCCACCTGGTCGTGGGTGACATAGATGAAAGTCGTCTTCAGGCTCTTGTGCAGAGCGGTGATCTCGCTTCTCATCTGGGCACGCAGTTTCGCATCCAGGTTGGACAATGGTTCATCCAGAAGGAAGACCTTAGGATCTCTTACCAGTGCACGCCCCAGTGCGACACGCTGCCTCTGTCCGCCTGACATGGCCTTGGGCTGACGATCCAGATAATCCTCGATATCCAGCATCTTCGCAGCCTTCATGACACGTTCCTTGATCTCTTCCTCCGGCATCTTCCGGTTCCTGAGACCGAACGCCATGTTCTCATAGACTGTCATGTGCGGATAAAGGGCATAGCTCTGGAACACCATCGCGACGTCACGGTCTTTCGGCTCCATGTCGTTGACCAGAGTGTCGCCGATGAACAGGTCACCGGCCGTGATAGACTCCAGTCCGGCGATCATACGCAGAGTGGTTGACTTGCCACATCCCGAAGGTCCGACGAAAACGATGAACTCCTGATCTTCGATGTCGATCGAGAAGTCATTGACGGCCTTGTGGCCATTTTCGTAGACCTTGTAAATATGGGAAAGTTTCAGATTTGCCATATTAGCCTCCAATTTTATATCTGATATATACTCTATCTAAATTATAAAACAATTAAACGAACGGGACACCATTTATATCCAGTTCATGAAGGATGTCGTCTATCCCCAGCGAAAGGGAATTGATGGTACCTGCCTCATTGCCCCTTCTGTCAAAGACATGATAGACATCGTCCTTCAGTTCCATCTTCTTTATGTCTTTAAGAGATATGCTGCTTTTCTTGAAAAGATAACTCATATATAACACGCCGTCCTCGACATACGCATAGTCGGTCAGAAGACCGAACAGGACGAAAAATGACGCGATAGCCACGATCATCAGCATCATCGCGGCGAATATCGCCAGCATGTTCCTGCCAAACAAAGCCATAAGCAGTACGGTGGTCACAAGACAGCACAGAAAAGACAGCAGGGTGAAGATGAATGGACCCTTGCCTACTTCCGTTGATATCTTTCCGTGCCTGAACATATCCTTATACCTTCTTCTAGAAATCGCTCATGTCGATGAAGCCCTGGTTCAGAAGATCGCCGGAGAAATCGACACTCTGCTTCACTACGGCGCTGTCCCAGCTGTAAAGGTCCTCTATCTCGTGGCCTTTCTCGAATACTGCGATCAGGAAACCCTCCATACCATCGGTATCCACCAGGACCGTACCGTCCTTTATCTTGTAATCCTGGCTCCAGTGACCCGGAGACCAGCTCCAGATATACAGATCATATTCGTCATTCAGATACTTCGGATCGAGATTCAGGATATTGAACATTCCCTTCTCTACCGTAGCCGAATGATAGGTGAAGCTTCTTTCGATCTCGTGCACGCCGTTCTTCAGATACAGGTGCAATGTAACGGTATCTCCTTCAAGATGATCGTTGAGCTTTATCAAGTTCTCGTCCTTCAGATCTGCCTTGTTCGAAACATCGTCGTTGAACCAGTAACAGCCGCTCTCGTAATTCCTTGCGGTGATGGTTATTTCCTTCTCGCCGGTAAAGAACGGATTCCTGTCGGAGATCTCGAACTGCGGATGGATGTCCTTGCTTCTGGTGATGATCGCAACGCCGTTCTCTTCGAACTTCACATATGCGACACCGTCGCTCACCACCACCTTCTCTCCCGTAAGAGAGTCATAATAGTTTCCGTTGTCCATGTGCGGAACATTCACTTCAACGACAACGTTCGGATCAACGTCTCCGACATTTATGATCAAAGCTCCCTGATCGTCAGGAAGTATCTTCTCGTTCACATAGTAGGTGTCGTGCGCAGATTCATAAGAAGCAGCGTTGTAGAAACGGTTGTGGAATCTGTTCGCCGTAGCGACATTCTCCTGGGCGAAACCGAAAGAACCGGTCTCACCGACTTTCAGATCATCTCTCGGTCTTGCCAGATAGAGACCTCCCAGTCCCTTCTTGGCGGCTATGACAGCCCAGTATTTGGCTATCCTCGGTTCGGTATAATGCGTTCCGCCGCTGATATATTCGTCATGTGATTCCACCCACGCTATAAGTTTCTTCGGATCGTCATCCTTGAGACCCGCATTGAGGATCATCGTCGGATCCTTCTGCGCCATGCAGCTGCGGTACTGCGCGACAAAACCGTCGTCAGTGACCACCATCATGGACGTATAGTAGGACAGAGGCCTTCCCGTAGGAGATGCCAGTATTTCGCCGTAGGCATAGAGATCCTTGCCTGTCTTTTCCTTGTAGTATTCCTTGGCCTTGCCCAGAGTCTCGTTCCAGAAGTTGCTGGCATAGTCGTTGTCCCTTCCGGTCTCGATATGCTTCGCCGCGTCGAAACGGAAACCGTCCACACCGGCATCGATGCATTCCTTCAGGAAAGACAGCACTCTTTCCTGCACATAAGGATTGGCGGTATTCAAGTCGGGGAGATTTCCCCACTGATAGACCTGGGTCTCGCTTCCCGTACCGGCGGCATTGGGATTGTGATGGAAAGTCACTCCGTGTCCGTCGGTATCCTCGTTGCGGTTGTTGTAAAGTACCGGCTCATACTCCGCCACCTCGGGATCGACCATCGGCGTACCGTCCGGTTCGACAGCGACATCGCCCGCATTGGACATGTGGTTGACCACCGCATCCACCAGGATGCATATGCCGTATCTGTCGGCCTCATTGCACAGGTCGATGAGATCCTGCTTGCTTCCAAGAGGAGACTTGTCGCCGATCGAAAAACTCAGCGGCTGATAGAAAGCCCACCAGGCGGAACCGAAACTCTTCGGCTGCTGTGTAGGCATGGTCAGAACGTTCTTGAAGCCCGCCTCGGCTATCACGTCCAGATTGTCCATTATCTGCCTGTACGTCCAGTTGAACGCATGCAGCGTCAGACCATCCTGGGCATTCTCAGGAAGAGTATCCACATAACTGTCCGCGAAATCCTCGTATTCAGGTATCTTGTTTCCCGAAGAACAGGAAACAAGAAGGATCAGAACGGTCAGAATCGAAAGAACTTTTTTCATGTTGTATCCTTTATAAATAAAGGGCTTCGTAAAAGAAGCCCTTCATCATAGTTTTTTACAGTTGACTATTTCTTGACAGCAGATACTACCGGAGCATCTCCTGAGAAGTCGATGGTTACAGTGTATGTGCCAGCTTCATCAGCAACCAGGTTGGCGCCGTCTTCAGCACCCCAGCTGTAGTCCCAGGCACTGTCGGCACGAACCTTGAATTCATCGCCGGCTGCCAGTTCAACATCTGCAGTCCACTTTCCGTCTTCGCCTGCTTCCATAGCAACTACGCCGTCATCAGCCCAGCCGTTGAAGCCGCCGATTACTTCATAAGTATGATCACCGGCAACCCACTCCAGGATCTCTTCATAAGCGATACCGTCTCTGTCTTCCTTCTTGACAAGACCGATACCGTAGCCAGGAGTACCAGCTGCAGAAACAGCATTGTACTGAGCGCATACCAGAGTGTAGAGACCAGGACCGCCGATGACTACAGGGTTGGAAGCCCAAGAGAAACCATTCTCGTCAGCTTCTTCCTGCCATACAGGCATGAACAGAGTAGCAGGAGTCAGAGACTCTGCATAAGCTGTCTTAGGATCTGAGATCCACTGATCTTCTGCATAGACAGTGTTGTCGCCATCCTGGTCAACAGAGCACTGAGCTACCTTGAATGCATAAGAGCCGTTTGCCTTGTGCATCTTGCCGTCGATCAGAGCGTCAGTCGTCCAGCCAGCATCGTTAGTACCGAATACGACATCAGTCATATACAGATACTTGACATCCTTGCCTGACAGAGCGTTGTAAAGAGCTTCATCAAGAGCCTTTACGTCATCCAGAGAGATGGCGGTCATTGAGCTTGCCTCATAGACAGCTGTGTCCTTGCCGTTCCATCCGTTCTCTGTGCCGTCAGCCAGCAGATACTGACCATGGACTACCCATGCAGCATGAGATTCGTCTGCCAGAGGTTCAGCCTTCTTGCCGCCGCCGTTAGAGCATGCAGCCAGTGCCA
>JAGACP010000127.1 GCA_017614055.1 Erysipelotrichaceae bacterium
CGTGGTCAGGAAAAACCGGAAGAAAAAGCTGAAGGAACAGATCGACGCTCTTTATGTGCGCTTCAACGACATCAAGACGGTACCGATAGCTTTCAAGCTGGCCAAGGCCCAGACCATGGCCAAAAGGAGCGAGGAGACGAGTGCTTCGGTTGCCGACTACTATGCCAAGTACGAAGAGACGGAGAAGCACATCAACGAGCTTCAGGAACTACTCAACAACGTCGACGACGGTCTGAATACACTGAGCTACAAGGAGGCTCTGGAGTCTCTCAAGGTGGCTGATTTCAACATGGTCAGCTGCGAGAAGGAGATCAGGGAGATAGACGAATTCCTGGAAGGTTTCACCGAGAAAGAGAACGAACAGAGGGAATTCTCCGTAAAGCTCAAAGAAAAATACCGTATCATCAAGAACACCATAAACAAGAACTCGCAGCTTCTTTCGATAGCCTATGAAGGCTTCGTCAAGAAACTGCAGGAATGCGAGGAGCTTTTCACCGTGTCCGAGGAAGCCATGTTCGGATCGGACTACGGCAAGGCCCAGGATACGCTCGAAGACATAAACAACAGGCTCGAGGACATCAAGAAGAATGCCAATGCGGTGCCTAAGCTCGTCAAGGACAGCAAGGGCGTGCTGCCTATCATGCTGGACGAGACCAAGCGCGAGCTTGCCCTGACAAGACAGAGAGGAATCTATACCGATCATCTCGAGATAAACGAGAAACTGGCTGAAGTCGAGAAGGATCTCAACGAGGACATCAAGAACATCACCGAAGCCAATACAGGCGGCATCAAGAAGAGACTTGCGGCTGCCAAGGACATCCTCAATGAACTCAACGAGCAGCTGGTAACGGAAAACAAGGCGTTCAAGCAGGCCCAGGAGACCAACGACCTCGCCCTCCAGCATCTTCAGGACATGGAGAAGGTCGAGGAATATGTCAGGACCGCATACAGGAAAGATTCGCAGCGTTTCGGTCTGATGGATCTGGACAGCGATCTGGACAAGATCAAGGAAAACATCGGAAAATACCGCAGGGAATACGGAGTGATTTCGGGAGATCTCGGAACCTGTACGAGACCCGCTTCCCAGATACTGACGGATGCGGAGGACCTCTACAGCGCCGTCGATGCCGACATGAAGGCTCTGTACTCATACAAGACCACGATAGACAAATCGACCGACGGAGAGATCCGCGCCAATTCCCAGCTGACCAAGCTCCAGCTTGTCGTCTGCGAAGTGGAATCGAAGCTTGCGGAATATTCGCTTCCTTCGATCGATGAATCATACAAGAACGATCTACTTAGATCGAGACAGTACATCGAACAGATAAGGACGCTTCTCAATGAAGTTCCTATCGATGTCGACAGACTCAACGGTCTTCTTTCGGAAGCGATCGACTTCATCTACCGCTTCTACAACGACATCAACAATGTCGTAGGCATGTGCATAATGGTGGAGAACGCGATCGTGTTCGGAAACAAGTACCGTTCGACCTATCCGGAGATAGACCGCGAGCTATCCAAGGCCGAGTTCCAGTATCTCAACGGCGAATACACGAAAGCTCTGAAGACGGCCATCACCTGCATGGAGACGCTGTTCCCTGAAAGCGTCGATGAAAGGATCCTGGAGAATTATCAATGAAAGTCTACCTGGACGCGGTCTCGACGACCAGACTGAACGATGAAGTCAGAGAGACCTACGAGAAACTATTGGACGAATACTACTGCAATAGCGATGCCCTGTACGACGACGGCGTCGCTATTTATGATATGCAGGAAAGATCCCGCAGCATGATCTGCGACCTTCTCGGCCTCAGACCAAACGAGATCATCTTCACTTCCGGCGCTTCGGAGGCAAACTCTCTGGCGATCAAAGGTCTCTGCCTGAATCAGGACAAGAGGAAGCACGTCATCACTTCCATCTACGAACATTCATCCGTATACAACGCCTTCAGGCAGCTCGAAGACAGATTCGGTTTCGATGTCACATATCTGTATCCCGACAAGGACGGACACATCACGAAGGAACAGGTATCCGATGCCTTGAGGAATGACACGCTGCTCGTATCGATAATGGCCGTAAACAACGAGATAGGCGCAGTCAACGACGTTGAAGGCATAGCCGAAGTGGTAAAGAAGCACAGCGGGACATACTTTCACTGCGACATCACCCAGGCCATCGGCAAAATCGATATCGATCTGAAGAATGTCGATCTGGCGTCTTTCTCCGCCCACAAGATACACGGACTCAAGGGAAGCGGAGCGCTCATCAGGAAGAGTCATGTCGATCTTCTGCCGCTGATATCCGGAGGACAGCAGGAGTATTCCCTCAGGGGAGGGACTTCCAACGCCCTTGTGAATGTCGTGCTGGCCAAGACCTTAAGGATAGCGCTCGGCAACAAGAAAGAATATCATCAGCACATCATCGATCTTCATGAAAGGCTGATCGAAGGACTGAAGGATATTGCATCCATAAACTACGACATAGGCATAGATACTCTCGTGAACATCTCCACGCCTATCCAGTCGGAAGTACTGCTGAATGCCCTGAACGCAAAAGGGATCATGGTTTCGTCGAAGTCCACCTGCGGCTCAAGGAAGAACGAACCAAACCGGACTCTTTCCAACATGGGCATCGA
>JAGACP010000128.1 GCA_017614055.1 Erysipelotrichaceae bacterium
AAACTCAAATGTCTGACCTGACTGTAACCAAGTGAAATTCACGGTTTCCCAGTCAAGGAGACCTACAGGCAATCCGCCGGCTATCTCGACCTTTACCTTGATCTTTGAACCCGGTTTCGCCTGACAGAGCAGTATTTCCTTTGACGGCATCTCTCCATAGAGGATGGCTCCTTCGACGGTCAGATTCAATGTAACGCCATACAGCGTCGTTTTGACGGTAAACCTGTCTTCTTCCTGTTCCTGGAAAGTCACGACCGTGACATCATTCGCCTTCTTGGCAGGGATCATCTGCGCAGTCGAAACGGCATTCTTCTCTTCCAGCATGTCTTCCTCTGTCTCATAGAGACTGACATAGATAGGCGCTCCCGCCCTCATCCAGTCATTCATGCAGAATTTCGTATCGAAGACTCCGTCCTTGTTCAACTGTCCCTGGAAGATGCTCAGGTCGGCATCTTTCGCAAGCCCAGCAAAGCGGTAATAATAATTGCTGAATTTCTTTTCCTTGGTTCCGTCCTTGAGTTCCAGAGGTACCTTGTAGTTAAGCTTGTTGTAGGTCTTCTTGTACCATTCCAGAACTTTCAGCTCGCATCTTTTAAGAATCGTCTTTTCGCACTGCAGGACGATCGGATGCAGACGATATTTGAGGTTCTCCACGTAAGTCTCGGTCAGTTTTTCCTGTTCCGCTTTGGTCGGCCACACCCTGCGCTTGTACCCTGCGGCATCGGTGACAGAGTCCGCTGTTTCCTGATCAAGACTCCAGAATTTCGTGGCATAGAGATAGATCTCCCTATTGATGGCTTCTTCGATGTAATCCTGTTTCCCTCCTGCCGTATATCTCTCGACGATGTCCATGAACAGGTTATACCACTCCATGTTTGTGCGCGGTCTGTATTTTCCTTCGGTGAATGTATCTCCGAAGTATTCATAGATCTCGCCCATCTCGTACATCTTCTGGTACATCGCTTCCTCGAACATCGAATCGATAAGCAGCCCGAAAACGAACACGCCGGACATGTACATGGCGCAGCTTGCGGCGATGGATCCCGTGCCGTATGTCGCGCTGATGTAATCCAGACCGGTGCTGAGACCTGTCTTGTAAAGATTAAGGACTTCCTCCCTTGAAGGACCGCCGACATTCCACGGATTCGACGCATCTGAGAAAGCATAGGAGAACTTGCACAGTGAAGTATACAGACCGAGCTTGCTCAATGATCCGATCCCGGAAGAAAGCCACGCCTGTTCATACTCTCCACCCAGCGCCAGCATCGTCGTCGCGTTGGTTATCCACGTCGACGCGTCGTTTATGTAGTTGTTCAATCCTGGAGGGAAGATCTTCAGTCTTCCGCCCATGGCCGATTTAAGGATGAGACTCATCGCTGCCTCGTTGGCGTAATAGTCCTTCTCCGCATCAGACATCTCGCCGTAGTCATTGAAGAAATTTGTTATGACGCTTGCACATTCATTGAATGACAGATTCCCTGCCAGAGTATTGCCGAAGTTCACTTCATACCGTTCAGCCTTATGGGCGTTGCGGTAATGATATAGTTCCCTCTTGCTCAGATGCTCCGCATAGATGATGACTTCCTTGTTCTCGACATCGACATCGAACAGTTCAGGTTCCCTGTTGCCTTCATCGTCGAGCACATATACCCCAAGGCATTCTCTCGGGTCTTCGCCCGGATCGAAAGCCGATTCATCGTAAGGTATCCTTATCTCCATGAAACCGTTGACGTTGCCCGGTATCTGCTCGGAATAAATGTCATAGGTATAGACCTTGATGCCCTCATCCTTGTCTTCCATGATGTTGTAAGGATCGACGAAATACTCTCCTCCTCCGTCAACCAGACAGTCTGATACCGTCAGTGTTACATTATCCGGATCGGGAGACAGCACTCCCGTATCGACAAGACCGGATCCTGACGAAGTCTGTCCGGAAGAAGTATCGGACGGCACATACGACGTGTCCTGTCCGTCTTTCTTGTCTTTCCTGAACCATCCCGGATCGATGAAACCCATATAGGCTGCCGTGGCTATGCACAGTACAAGATAGATGAGAAGAGCCTTCTTGAGGATGCTGCCTATCTTGCTCTTCTTCTTTACAGCTGTCTCTTCCCTGACGAAAGAACCATCTTTCTTCCAGCCATTATTTTCTTTTGCCGGTTCAGATTCGGATACCGTCACCGTCGAAGCTTCGTCCGCATCGATCTTCGCTCCGCATTCAGGGCAGAACCTGCTGCCCGGTTTGAGCTTTGCACCGCAATTTTCACAGAATTTAGCCATATGTCACTCCTGTCATTCCTTCATCGGAAAAATCCTATCCGATATCATATTGTGATCATTGATCTTCTTTGTTATTTAAGATAATTATACTAAAAGACCGCATCATTATGTATAACACAGTCAAATTTCGGATAATCAACGGTCTGTCTTTTCCATACAAAAACAGGGCTGTGCCCTGTTTTGCTTTATGATCGTTTTTCCGTCAGTGTTACGTTCAGTCGACGTGCATCCCCGACCAAGACGCTTTTATATTTTTTAAATTCTGTTCCGTATAATCATCGACTATCCAGATGAACATATTCACGACCAGAGGCATATGGACGTTGACATGCGAATTAAGACCGAATATCATGTAATACTCATCGGTTGCCTCGGACCATGTCTTGAAACTCTTGGTCGTACCGGAAGGAACAGACAGCGGGTCTTTGCTGTCACTGGTCATGAACGGCGACCCGTCAGATGAAGTGAAAGTCACCGTTATCTCCGTGTTCGGTTTTGCCTGACACCAGATTATTCCCTTCGGATCGTCTTTATATGCGATGGCTCCCGTGACCTTGACGTCAAAATCTACATCATTCACCGTTACCTTGATCTCGAACGATTCATCATTCATTTCTTCGAATACGACAGTCGTGATGTCCGATGCTTTCTTTGCCGGAATGAACTTTCCCTTGGCTACGACGTTCTTTCCGTCGTTCATGTCCTTCTCGCTCGCATAAAGACTCACTGTCGTCGGAACACCAGCATTGATCCATTCGTTGAGATTGAACTTCGTCTCGAA
>JAGACP010000129.1 GCA_017614055.1 Erysipelotrichaceae bacterium
ATTGCTGCGCCTTATGCCACATTTATGCCAACAGAACCAAATGATCTGGTCTGGACCGTAGGAAGCACCACTTCCTACCGTTTCCGTCTTTTCGGCATCATCCCTTTTGGAACACATGTGATCCATATCGAACGGTTCGACATGGACACTGTCATGAGCAAGGAACGAAACGAACATGTTCCGGTCTGGAATCATACCATATATCTGAAGGAACAGGGGAATCAGACTGAATATACTGATAAAGTCGACATCGATGCGGGATGGAAGACGCCGTTCATCTATCTCTGGGCGAAAGCCTTCTATGCCCATCGGCAGAAGAAATGGATCAGGATGCTTGAAACGATGAAATGATCCATCGGCTGGGACAGTTCATAATAGTATAAGTTTACGAACATGGTTCATTAAAAAGCTTTGAAAGAAAAACGCGATCCTTCTATAACTTTAACAATGTACTCTTACAGTATATAATTTACCTATAAACAAAACGGAGAACAGCACAATGAAAAAGACTTTTAAACTTATTCTGGCAATTTTGCTGACAGTTTCATTACTGACATCCTGCAGCAACAGCAGCAGTGCCGATACAGGTTCATCATCAGGCCCTGAAAACAGCAGTTCTGTTTCATCTGATGATCCAACCACAAGCGATAATTCAGATAACGGCAACAATCCTGCTGAAAATGAGCCGGCTCCCGTTATAGATGACGATGTTTCACAGGGGACCTACGCAGATGGCAGTGAACTGAGTTTCGACGAATTTGCGTTCTATTATGAAGTTTATGAGCAAGGCATCCCGGAAGGTGCATACTATCCGGAGACGCAGTATGCCGCAGGAAGCTGGCGATATGAACTATTTGTCTATGAGCAGGGCAGTTATAATGTCAGTTATCTGGAATTAGGTTATGCGGATCTGGATATCGAGGAAAGATCTAAAACGGCGACGCTGACGCTGCATCCGCGTATTGGCAACGATGGCTATGAGTCATACCCTGTGACGGACGAAGGAGTAGGATATGAGCCTTTTGACGGAGGATTGGATGAATACTCCGGTCTGATTCTCAATGGCAATGGGCTTGACCTGTATCTTAGTTACTATTATGCCTATGAAGGTCGTGAATACATCATCGGTTCGTTATTTAAGTCCAGCGACTTATTCGCCGGACTGCTGATGATCAGGGGACAGGACTAGCGACCATTCATCGGTGTAGGGATGGTTCATTAAAGTATACTATTATGAACTGTCCCAGCCGATGGATCATTTCATCGTTTCAAGCATCCTGATCCATTTCTTCTGCCGATGGACATAGAAGGCTTTCGCCCAAAGATAGATGAACGGCGTCTTCCATCCTGCATCGATGTCGACTTTATCAGTATATTCAGTCTGATTCCCCTGTTCCTTCAGATAGATGGTATGATTCCAGACCGGAACATGTTCGTTTCGTTCCTTGCTCATGACCATGTCCATGTCGAACCGTTCGATATGGATCACGTGCGTTCCAAACGGAATGAAGCCGAAAAGACGGAAACGGTAGGAAGTGGTGCTTCCGACGGTCCAGATCGAATCATCCGGCTCTAACGGCGTAAACGTGGCATAAGGGGCCGCGATATACTGCAGCGTTTCCAGCTCCTGCAGCTTGCTGAAAACGATATCCCTAGATGCCGGAAACATTGATGTCTTATAGACCGTCTTCATCTAATATCGTCCTCTTTTCTCACAATGAAATCCTTTACTGACTGAGTATTATTCGCAAAACCAAACTTATATAAACTGTCTAAACAAACGGGAATCCGTTTCTCACAAGTCTTTTACGAACAAATGATCTGTCCCTCCGCCATAGTTGACTATATCCTTCAGATATGTGTATCCGTATTGTTCATATAACCCGAAAAACTCGGAAGGTATATAGCTCCTTTCAAAACCATTTTCTTTCAGATACCGGTTTGCGTATGCGATCAGCTCGCCGCTTATCTTCTGTCCCCGGTATTCCTCTGAAACAAAAATGCCGGAAACCCAGGGATAAATATCCGGCAGCGGATAATAATCCGTCTTCATCGCAGATGCCATGCCGACGATCTTTCCGTCCATGATCGCAGCAAACATCGTTTCCCAGTCCGAAAACGCCCAGGAACGTATCCCTTCCGCGACGTGCTCTTTAACTTCGTCCCAGGAACAGCCTTCCACAAATGCCAGGAGCTTATCCGCAAGCTCTGTGTCTTTATCAACTTTACAGATCATAGTCTCTTATCCGATTCGTATTTTATAGATCAGTGTACAGTTCTTTCAATCTCATCAGTACTTTCAATAAAGTACCATCCTCTATGGCTCCGGCTATCAGACCGTCGCAGAATCTTTCTCCTCTGACGTAGTGAGTTATGATGGTACTTACCTCATCCATGGTCAGATTGTCATAATCTATAGGAACACCCAGCTTCTCATAATGATCGACATAGTCCCTGTCCAGTTCCACAAGTTCATACAATGATTCATAAAGACCGTCGGGATAGATCGGGTAAGGCCATTGAAGTATATCTTTCCCTTCTTCGGTCTTGCCGATGACGTTGCCTCCGCCCCATTCGATCTTTTCGGTATTATTCACCAGTTCTATAAGATCATTCAGCTTTTTCAATTTACGTCTGTTTTTCATCATTCAGTCCCTTGACTGTCCGGTTTACTCTCCGCCCTTGAAACTGCTTCCCAGAGCAAGACCCAGACACATGCCGACAGGCAGCCATACCGCAATATTGCCGGTAGCTGCGCCGATAGCCGCTCCTATTGCCATACCTATGCACATGCCTATGACCATGCCGTTGCCGTTATTATTATCTTCTTTCTTGTTCATGTCTTATTCCTCCATGGACCATGATAGGGTTCCTTGTTCAAAGGTATTGTACCACTAACATCACTTCGCAAAGAACACGCGATGATCCTGAATGTCCTGTATAATTTAAGTGTATGGATATGACAGAAAGGTTTATCATATGAAACTATACTTTATCGGAGCCGACCATGAAGTAACGGGAAGCTGCCACGTCATCGAGGTAAACGGAAAATACATCATGCTGGACTGCGGTCTTGAACAGGGAAGAGACATCTACGTCAACGAAGATCTTCCCGTAACGCCGAGAGAGATAGACGCAGTACTGCTCTCTCACGCCCACATCGATCATTCGGGACTGCTTCCGAAACTGTACAAGGACGGATTCGACGGCAAGATCTGGTGCACGGATGCCACAAGACAGCTGTGCGAAGTCATGCTGATGGATTCGGGATACATCCAGGAATCCGAAGCCGAATGGGCCAACCGCAAGGCCAAGAGAAGCGGAAGGAAACAGGTCAAGCCTCTGTATACCGTAGCCGATGCCGAAGACGCCATGCAGAGCTTCGTATCTGTCGAATACGGACAGACTTTCTCTCCCGTTGAAGGAGTCACCGCCAGATATGAAGACGGAGGTCACATCCTGGGAAGCGCGATCATCTATCTGACGCTTGAAGAAAACGGCAAGACCAAGACTCTGGCCTTCACCGGAGACCTCGGCAACACCGGCATGCCTATCGTAAACGATCCTTCGCCCAGAGAGACGACGGACTACGTCATAACCGAAAGCACCTACGGAGACCGTCTCCACAACAAAGTCGACGATCCCCTCAAGCAGCTTGCGGACATCATGAACCGTACCTTCGCAAGGGGCGGAAACGTGGTCATACCGGCCTTTGCGGTAGGAAGGACGCAGGAGATCCTTTATTTCATCAGAGAGATCCTGGAGAAAGACATGCTGGAGACGACGGACTTCGACGTGTATGTCGACAGCCCGATGGCCGTAGAAGCTACGGCGATATTCGAAGACAACACCTTCGGCTACTACGACGAAGACGCCATGAAGATCATCAGGGAAGGCGGACATCCGCTAATCTTCCCCAACCTCAAAATCACCGTCGATACCGAAGATTCAAAGAAGATAAACGACTCCACGAAACCGTCGGTGATAATATCCGCTTCCGGCATGTGCTCGGAAGGACGAGTAAAGCACCATCTGAAGCACAACCTGTGGAGACCTGAATGCACGATAGCCCTTGCGGGTTATCAGGCCGAAGGAACGCTGGGAAGACGTCTTGCCGACGGCGAGAAAGACGTCAGGATCTTCCAGGAAGACATCCATGTCGCGGCGGAGATCGTCCAGCTGCAGGATGTCAGTGCCCATGCGGACCAGAACGGTCTGATCAGCTGGCTGGCATGCAACCAGGACAAGCCTGACATGATCTTCGCCGTCCATGGAGACGACGAAGTATGCACGACATATGCGAACCTGCTTCACGACGAGATGGGATATGAGACTTCAGCTCCGTATTCCGGATATGTCTACGATCTTCTCCACAACAGATACATCTCAACTGATGAGCCTGACCTGGTCCTGAATGCGACCGAAAAGAAAGAAAAGATCGAACAGGACAAGAAGAAGGAACAGGACGTCTACAGCCAGAACAAGTACTTCAACGAACTCATGGAGAAAGGACAGAAGCTCATACGTCTGATCGAAAAGAGAAAAGACGCCAAAAACAGTGAACTCAAGAAGTTCCTCAAAGAAGTCACCAAGCTGGTCGACCGATGGGATTAAGAAAACAAACAGTCTTCGAAAGAAGACTGTTGTTTCATCTGAAATGACCTATATACTATAATTTACTTGTATGCTGAAGAAGATATCCGTAATACATATCATCCTTGCGGTCATGCTGTCGATGACGCTGTTTCTTTCGATCATCCGTTCCTGCAGCAGGAAGGGAGAAGAGATAGAAATACCCGTCGAGACCGTCCATGAGCCGCAGATAAAGCAGGAATACCTTACGGACGATAACGGACACTACCGTTACGAAGACGACACCTATACCAGCATGTTCGGGATCGATGTCGCGGAATTCCAGGACGTTATCGACTGGAAGAAAGTGAAAGACGCAGGCGTCGAATTCGCCTACATGAGACTGGGAAGAAGAGGAGCCACCACGGGGCTTCTGTACATCGACGACAACTTCGAACAGAACTACGCCAATGCCAGAAAAAACGGCATCAAGATAGGCGTATATTTCTTCTCCCAGGCGACGACCGTCGACGAGGCGAAGGAAGAAGCTCGTTTCGTCCTGGAAAACCTCAGGCGCAAGAAGATAGATCTTCCGATAGCCTACGACCTTGAAGAAGTATATCTCACCGATGAGACTCCAAGGATCGAAGGCATATCCAAGGAAGCATTCACCGAGAATGCCCTGGCCTTCTGCAAGGAGATAGAGAAAGCGGGATACAAGGCTGTCATCTATGCCAACCAGTACTGGCTGCAAGATGTCTACGACATGGACATACTATCAGATTATCCGATCTGGTTCGCCATGTATGACGATGACATTCCGGCGATAGAACTTCCGATATACATCTGGCAGTACACCAACGAAGGAAAGATGGACGGCATCAAAGAAAACGTAGACTTTGATATCATGTTCATAGAGAAATAAGATGGAAGACTTCAGGAAAAGACTCACGGACTACTACAACAAGTTCAACGAAAACAAGAGACTTGACCGCCGCCATGGACAGGTGGAATTTCTGACGTCCATGAAATACATCCATGAGTATCTGAAGGAAGGCGACAGGATAATAGACATCGGTGCCGGTACGGGAAGATATTCCATCACTCTCAAGAACGAAGGATACGACGTCACCGCCGTGGAATATGTAAGACCGAATATAGGCCAGATAAAAAGGAACGATCCCGACATCAGAGTCGTAGAAGCCAGTGCCACCGATCTGAGCATGTTCGAAGACGGCGAATTCGACGTCGCCATCATGTTCGGACCGATGTATCACCTCTACAGCAAAGATGACCGTCTGAAGGCGCTCAACGAAGCCAAAAGGATAACCAGAAGGATCATATTCGTAACCTACATAATGAATGAATACAGCGTGATCGAATACGCCTTCAAGGACAACAACTACAAAGATGTCAGAGACAAGCTGGACGAGACCTTCAGGATAGACGATCCCGATGCCCTTTTCTTTCAGTTAAGGATCGAAGACATGGACGAACTCAACGGGCTTGCGGGACTGAAACTTCTCAGACGTTTCGCACCTGACGGTCCGACCGACTATATGAGAAAGACGATCAACGCCATGGATGAAGAGACCTTCGCCGCATTCATCGATTTTCATCTGAAGACATGCGAAAGAAAAGAACTGCTTGGCGCCAGTTCTCATCTTACGGATATTTTAGGCAGATAATCAGGCAACGAAATGATCATCCTTGCCTGTTTCCAGCTCATCGAGCAGTTCGCTGAGCTTTTTTCTGGCGATCTCGATCATCATGATGTTCTTTTCGTTCAAGGCACTCTGCATCGCCTCCACGAGTTTTTCGATGTCTTCCCTGTCTCGTGACAGCGATTCTTCATAGACCCTGTCGGCTCTCAGCAGCACCAGCATGTTGTCTTCATCCTCGCGGGGATTGAATTTGAGATACTCAAGACGCTTCATCCTGCTTATCTTCTCGCTTTCGCTTTCCTCGTGCTTTTCATCCTGGATGACGACCTTTTTTTCCGTGCCTGTGCTCAATACCTTCACCTGAACTTCCAGCAGAGCATCGATATCGTAGGTATAGGTGACCTCGATCGCTTCCTGACCCTTGGGCCCTATCGGGACCTCGACGGTCAGTTCGCCCAATGAAAGATTGTTGGCGGCGATCCTGCTTTCTCCCTGCAGAATCTTGACGGTGACGAACTGCTGGTTGTCCCTGGCCGTATAGACCGTCTGTTTCCTGCTTACAGGGATCACCGTGTTACGTTCAATGATCGGCAGATAGACTCCGGGGATCTCGAAAGAACCGTTGTCTTTGATGACCTCCGTTCCCAGGGTGAAAGGACAAACGTCGGTCAGGATCACTTCTTCGATCTGGGCATCTCTTTCCTTCATCGCGCACTGCAGAGCCGCTCCGATCACCACCGATGTTTCCGGTTCGTCTATCGTCACGGTCTTGATGCCGCAGATCCTGTCGACATAGACACCGATGATCGGAAGTCTTACAGCCCCGCCCGTCAAAAGGATCTCATCCAGGTCATCGAACGTTATGCGGGCGTCATTGAGCGCTTTTTCGATAGGCTTGCGCAGTCTTTCCAGCAGCGGCTGACAGCGGTGCTCGTAGTCGCTCAGCTGAAAACTCTCGGCATATCTTTTATCTCCGATCGTCACGTTCATCAGAGCGACATCGCTCTGGCAGAAGCTGCACTTGCATATCTCGGCTGCCTTGTATATGTATTTCAGATCGCGGAAACTGAGCAGATCCTGATCCAGTCCGGTCCTTTCCATGAACATTTCATAAAGGACCTGGGTGAAATCCTCGCCGCCCAGATGATTGTCCCCGGCGATCGCATAGACTTCCATGATGTTCCGGTAATACTCCAGAACAGTGACGTCGAAAGTTCCTCCGCCCAGATCTAAGACCAGGCAGCGTTCGCTTTTTCCCTGCTCTCCCATGCCGTAGGCGATGGCTGATGCGGTAGGTTCGTTGATGATCCTGGTGACCTTGAGACCGGCCAGTTCTCCTGCCCTGACGGTCGCCTTGCGCTGCCTGTCGTTGAAATATGCGGGTACGGATATGATGGCTTCTCTGACCGGCTCTTTCAGATACGTCTCGGCATCTTCCCTGAGAGAACGCAGAACGAAAGAAGACAGTTCTTCAGGACTGAAGCTGTGATCGCCCAGATCGTAGATCTTAGCCGTACCCATGGCTCTTTTGAAGACCGATGCGGTCCTTTCGGGATGCAGGATCCCGTATTCCCTGGCGGTCTCTCCCACCATGACATGATCGCTGTCGTCGATGCTGACGATCGAAGGCGTAAGTTTCCTGCCCAGACGGTTGGGGATGATCTGCACCCTGCCGTCGATGAAACAGGCTGCCGATGAATTGGTCGTTCCCAGATCTATGCCTATCAGCATTCTCTCCTCCTTCCCAGTCTGCTGAGCGTGACCGCGAAATCTTCTTCATCAGGCCACTTCTTGTTTCCTTCTTCCGCAAGTCTGTATGCCGTGTCTTCATCATTGAATATGTCGTACATATCCATCGTGAAAGCATCAAGATCCTTGCAGCTGCAGTACTGACAGTGGCTGCAAAGCGGCATTTTTCTGATCTTCCCGCTCAGTTCTTCCGCTTCTTTCCTTCTTCCGAGCATCGCCAAAAGACGCACCTTCCTGGTCAGATACAGCGTCCTGTCCAGAGAATACTCGTCAAGCCTCTTCTCCAGTTCGTCCAGAGCCATCTGCGCATATTCCGTTTTCTTCTCTTCGTCATGACGGTGAAAAGCACAGTAAGCCAGATGCCCGTAGATCTGCGAAAGATCGCCGTAAAGCTCCCCTTCCCCGGGTTCCAGCCATCTCTTCAGATACTGCTCTTCCTTGTCGTAGTCTTCTTCTTCGACTGCCAGAAGATGTCCCAGGACATTCTGACGGTGACTGTCTATCGCACTGCCGTGATTCTTCATGATCTGTCTCGCCTTGCGGAAATCGCCCTTCAGGATGCTCAGGGTAGCCATAGCATCGTGATACTCGCCGTCCCATTTCCAGTTCCACAGCATCTTTTCCGCTTCTTCGTATCTGCCGAACTGCAGCAGTATGTCGAAGATCATCTTCCTGGCCGGATACTGATATCTTGCGGATATGTCGTTGAGCACGGCTATCGCTCCGTCGGGATCTTTCATCCTGCGCAGGATCTGGACCTTCCTCAGATAATAACGCGACACGTCGTCCTGACGGTCTTTGACAAGTTCCAGCACTTTATCGATATTTTCCAGAGCCTTTTCAAGATCGTCCTTCATCTCATAGACCGTGCTTAGACGCAGATACGGATCGATCGAATCGGCTTCCTTCTCCTTCAAAGCGAGGAAATGATGCTCGGCCTCGTCGACATGTCCCATGAACATCTCGCACATGCCGATGTAGAAATGCGCTCCGGCGTCATAGCCTCTTTCCAGTGCCCTGGCATAACAGTCCCTGCTCTCTTTAGCCTTATGCTCAAGATCCTGATAGTAGAGATAGCCGAGCTGGGAATCTATATAGGCGGAATGATCCCTGTCCTTCGCCAGATCAAGATAGATCTTCAGCGACTCGTCATACCGTCTGTCTTTCATCAGAAGCCAGCCCTTGTATTCCAGAAGATCCTTGTTCGTAGGACGATATGACAGACCTTTCTCACAGAGCTCCATCATCTTTTTACGGTCTTCTTCGACATTTCCGTCCAGAGTCTGGCCTTCGATGCAAAGGATCCGGTAATACAGATCATCGGTGAACTCGTAGTTGTTTTCGACGCCTTCCATGTTGTGCAGCGAACGTTCATAGAGGTCCTTTACCTTTTCCCGGTCCTCCTCTTTCTGTTCGGCCAGAAGGCCTTTGGCATAAAGGACCGATGCCTCGTTTTCCAGTGAACACGAATCAAGATAATCCAGGATCTCCTGAGCCTCTTCGAATGCATTGTTGCGGATCAGGATCCTGAGCTTCAGTATATAGAACCCCAGATCGCGGCCATCCATCTGGATGGCTCTGCTTATCATGTTGTAGGCTTCCTGATCCTCATGGAGATAATAATGGGCATAAGCCAGCAGATTATGGCCATAGACGGAGTCGGGCTTCTCCGCGATCAGCTTCCTCGCATAGTCTCTGGCTTTCTCATAGTCCTCTTTCATGAAACAGGACTGCGTTATAGAAACCAGGATCTCGGCCTTGTCTTTTGCATGCTCCAGAGCCTTGTCGTAAGCCTTCATCACGGCATCATCATCCTTCAGATTCTGATAGAAGAAAGCCATCCTCGAATACATCTCGCCTTTTCTTTTCTTGCGGCTGATGTTCTTCTCGCTGTCTTCGGGAAGTTCATCGATCGCTTCGATCAGTTTTTCCAGCGCCTTTACGCCATGACTGTAATCCTGATTGAAATAAGCGGTCGTCGCCATCATGTTGTAGTAGTCGAAAGCGGGGATCCTGTCTTTGTCGATGGTATCGAACAGTCCGATGGCTTCATCTTTCTGTTCGTTTTCCAGATAGGCCCAGAACAGATCGATCTTTGCCATATCGTCGTCAGGATCGTTCTCAAGAGCCTTGAGCTTGGCCTCGATGATGAACGGACTGATCTTTTGCCTTCTCTCGTTGAGTTCGACCAGCAGCCCGTTTTCTCCCTGGGCCATCCCCATCATGGCATTGATCTCTTTCATCGCTTCATCGTATTCTTCCTGCGCTTCCAGGATATCCGCACGAAATTCATGCAGTCTTATATCCTCGTCGTGATACTGTTTCTGCTTCTCGTACAGAGCTTCGGCTTTCTCATAATCCTTCGCCAGCTGATACTCTTTCCCCAGCATCAGGGCGATATGCAGGTCGTCCTGATACCTGTCCGCAAGCTTCTCCAGTTCAGCGATGCAACCGGGGTCTTCGAAACGGATCTTCCAGCTGAGGATCAGCGCATCGCCGTAGGGATGTGCCTCCCTGCTGTTTTGAAGCTCGGTGACTGCATCGCGTCCGGATTCATCCATCGTGACCGCCAGATAGCGGTCGAGATATCTCTGGCATTCCTCCCCGTCTTCTCCGGGAATAAACAGTTTCATCGGCAGGATATCCTGATAGATTATGCCGTTGACGATGATCTGTTCGATGAAGTTGCGGGGGTACTTCTCGCAAAGTTCCTCTTTTCTTTCCAGCAGCGAAAAATGCCTGTCCATGCACAGCCAGACATCATGTCCGATGAAGTAGTTTTCCATCAGAAAATGAAGCAGCTCGTCGCATATCCGCATATGCCCCGGGACGGTCTGGGCAACAGGTTCCAGGAACAGTTCCTCCCAGTTTTCCACTTCCCTGCGCCTTGAAAAATCATCATAGATCTCTTCCAGATCCTTCACCCACTTCAGGATCTCTTCATCGTCTTCCGATCCCGTCTTCGGCTGACCGGCAAGAGCCAGTGCCTCTTCATATGCCTGTCTGAGCTGCTTGAATTCTTCCGGTTTGTCCTCGGGATTGGTGAGCGACAGTCTGTCGCGGTAAGCCTGCGTTATCTGCCTGCTGTCTCTGGTCGCTTCTATGCCCAGGATCTCCCATATTTTCTTATCTTCCATATACCTATAATTATAAAACAGCCATGAAGGAAATAATAAAGGATGCCGAAGCATCCTCATATAATTTCATGATTACGGACGTAACGTCAGTCCTGAGCCTTTTCGTCAGGCACATACTTGATGCACAGATGTCTCTTGGCTCCCTCGCCTACGGAGACGGTCGTGATGTTGTGGAAATCCTGCAGATACTGATGGATGACCTTTCTTTCGTCGTTGGGCATCGGATCCAGCTCGCAGTCGACATGCGTCCTCTGCACGTTGATCGCTTCCCTCTTGGCGATGGACTTGACCTTCTTGTATCTGTCTTCCTTGTAGTGGTTGACATCCACGACAAGATCGATGCGCTTCTTGAAAGTCGCATTGACGGCGGCCTTGAGGACCGTTGATATGGCTCTTAAGGTCTGGCCGTTCTTGCCGATGATGATGGCATTGTTTTCGGCATCGAGGATGACTCTGTAAAGCAGTTCATTCTCTCTTTCCTTGTTGCTGTCGACGATGATCTCGATGGCTACGCCCTGATTGAGCTCAGTGAAGTATGCTCCGAGATAGTCGAAGATGAATTCCTTGACATCCTTGGATGTGAAGGCTTCGATCGTGACGGACTTGTGGATGCCGAAGATGCCGCCCTTTTCTTCTTCGATGACGTTGTATGTGATGTCTTCAACGTTGCATCCCTGTTCGTTGGCGATGGCGTTGAGGACTTCTTCAAGCGTTCTTCCCGTATACTGTTTCATGTTACGCTTCCTCCTTGTGGGTCATCTTGTCGATGACGAGAGTCTTGACGATGTTGACCAGTGAAGAGATGCAGTAATACAGCGACAGAGCCGTAGGCCATGAAAGCATGACGAATGCGATCATCACCAGCAGCATGTATGTGGTCATCATGTTAGGATTCTTCGGAGGCTGGTAAGACTTGTGATGCTTGTCGGCTTCCTGTCTTCCTCTGTACTCGGCGATCCACATAGGCAGCTTGATCGCTACCGCCTGGCAGGCCACCATCAGCACATAGATGATGACGCAGACCCAGACCTTCTGGGCGAATGCCTCTTTAGGCGTCATGGACAGGCTAGCACCCATGAACGTTGCCGTAGCAACCTTCTCCGACCTTCTCACGGCGTTGTACATGCCGATGAGCAGCGGGAACTGGATGAATGAAGACACGATCGCACCGAACGGATTGACGTTGTACTTGGCGTACAGCTGCTGCATCTCCATCGCCATCTTCTGCTGCGAAGCGTTGTCGGACCTTCCCTCGTACTTGGCCTGGATCTTCTGCAGTTCAGGCTGCAGTTCCTGCATCTTCTGCATCGCCACGTTGGACTTGAAAGTGAAAAGCAGGACGATGCCGTGGATGATGAATGTCACCAGGGCAATGGCGAAAAAGATGCCTACCTTAGGCGTCAGCCAGTTGATGGCCTGTGACAGCGGATAGGTTATGATGGCCGCAAAGAAGCCGTCATTCATGACATCGGAAAACTTCGTATCAAGCGTGATCAGTTCCGATGATGTCGAACATCCCGTCAATACAAATGCGATTGCTGTGACAGACAATATTCTCGTCAAGCGTTTTTTATTCATGGAGAATCTCCCCCTTATCAATCATACTGTTATATTATAGCTTTTTTCAGAGCCTTTTCCAAATCATTTTTATTATCCGCAAAGTCATTGTCCAGGTATGGCTTCTTGACGATCACGACGATGTCCTTCGGGCATGTTTCAAAGTCGATGAGGCTCCTCGCCATCTCCCTGACCTGCCTTTTCACCCTGTTTCTCGTGACCGCATTGCCTATCTTCTTGGAGACGGAGATCCCGACCCTGGCGACATCCTGGGCCCTGTCGCTGAAATACACGACGAAACAGCTGCCGGACACGCTTTTCCTGCAGCTCATGATCTTCGAGAATTCCCTGTTCTTTCTGATGCGGAATCTTCTGTTCATAAAATAAAAGCCACATTCGTGACTTTAAGCTGATAATACCTTTCTTCCTTTAGCACGACGACTAGCCAATACCTTGCGTCCGCCTACGGTCTTCATTCTAGCCCTGAATCCGTGAACGTTCTGGCGTCTTCTCTTGCTAGGTTGATACGTTCTTTTTGTTGACATAATAAGCCACCTTTCTCAAATACTATTCAATTTTATGCTAAATCGAAAATAAATGCAACAAGGTCAGAATCCTATCAGTCTGTTTATCCTTCTGGCTATCGCATAAGCCGAAGTTCCTATCTCGAAAGACACGCCGTCCTTGGTTTCCGATACCCTGCCGGCATTGAGTTCATTTATCTTATCTATCGATATCAGTTCCGGATCATTCAGATGCACATTGAGCTTGAACAGACCTGCGCCTGCGAGGCTGACGTTGTCCTTTCCGCCTACGGCAGAGATGATGTCGTCGACCAGTTCATCGCCCTTGCCGGTCTTGACGAAGTCGAAGGCCAGGACTCTGTAGTAGATCAGGGTTATGAGCAGATATGCGACGAAAGCACCCGCACCGACGATCAGGATGATCCTGATGGAAGGCAGAAGGCTTGAGTTGCGCACGTTGATGATGAAGTCCGGAAAGCTTCCAGGCATGGCCACGACGGTATTGGCCGTATTCGTCGTGAAGCCCAGATAGGCTCCGAAATTCACCAGCAGCGACGATACGATACCCACGCCGAACAGATAAAGAAGCAGCAGCGCCGGCGAAGTGAAAAGCATCATCAGTTCCAGAGGAAGCGGATTGCCTGCGATGAACGAAAGCAGTATGGCCACCACGAACATGATCCAGAGATAGCCCTTGTCCC
>JAGACP010000130.1 GCA_017614055.1 Erysipelotrichaceae bacterium
CTTTTTTGTCGTCTTTTTCTTGCTGCTCACTGGTCGTCCTTAAGATTTATCTCTACGATGGCAGGCAGAATCATCGGCGTCTTGCCGGTAACTCTCAGCACATACTTCGATATGGCTTCTCTTGCCTCCATCCTCACCTGCATGTTGTCGTATGTTCCTTCCTCGACATTCCTCTCGATCGCGGATATCAGAAGGTTTCCTATCTCCGAAAGGATGTAGTCGGCATCCTTCAGATAGATGACACCCCTTGACTGCACGTCCGGTCCGCCGATGACTTTCTTGGTATTGAAATCGAGGACTACGCCGCAGATTATCGCACCGTCGGTCGAAAGCTTTTCCCTGTCTTTCAGTACCATGCCCGATACGTCCGACATGTCGGATGAATCTATCGCCTTGTCTTCCAGTTCGATCGTATCGCTGGTCGATACGAGTCTTCCGTTCTCGAATGTCGCAAACTGTCCGTTGTCCAGGATCACGATCCTGTCCGGGGTATATCCCATCTGTACGGCTATGTCGGCGTTGTTCACAAGATCGGAATACTCGCCTATAATCGGCAGATAGTACCTTGGCCTGAGCAGATAAAGCATCATCTTGAGATCCTCGATCGAGGCATGCATCGAAAGTATCTCTTTCGCGTTGAGCTTGACGATCTTGACGTCCGCCTTGTAAAGGTCGTTCTCCATCGCCGTTGCGTCTTTCTCCGTTCCCGGAACGACCGGCGAAGCGATTATCACTATGTCTTCCTGCCTCAGTTCGATCTTGGAATCCTCACCGATGGCGATGTTGTTCATGAGCTTGAACACTTCATTGCCAGAACCGGAAACGATGCAGACGATGTCCTTCATGTCATTGTTGAACTCTTTTTCGGATATGATGATGTTCTTCGGAACGCTGTAGTATCCCAGTTCATCGACGTTCTTGAGCAGTCTTACATGCTCCTGGTCATAGAAATAGACCTTCTTGTCGTATCTGCCGGCAAGTTCAAGTATCTCCATGATCCTGAACAGATTCTGACGGTAAAGAGTTATCAGTATCCTTCTGTCATTTTCTTCGAAATAATGCTCTATATGTTCGGATATCCTGTGCTTCGGAGCGGTATATCCGGAACGTGTCGATCCTTTGGATTCTGAACACAGCACCAGCACTTTCTTCTGCCCCATTTCCGCCAGGGCATTGACATCCATGGAGAAGGCCTTGTTCAGAGAATCATAGTCGAAGATGAATTCCGATGCGAATACGATCATTCCCGAATCAGTCTCGAAGGCGAAGCCTATGCCGTCGGCTATGGACTGCATCACAGGGAACGTGTGGATGACCTGGTTTCCTATGGTGATGCTGTCATTTCTTTTTATTATGTGTACGTGCTTGTTTCTGATATTGTGCTTCTTGAATTCTATATCCAGCAGTCTGGCGGTAAGAGCCGTGGCATATACATCGACATCCAGTTCCTTCAGAAGATGCCCTACCGCATCCATGACATCGTCATGGCCATGGGATATGAATATGGCCTTCACACGGTCCTTTTTCTCGATAAGATAAGAGAAATCCGGGATGATGTATTCGATGCCCAGCTGTTCGCTCTCGCTTGGATATTTGATGCCCGCATCCACGATGAAAATGTCTCCATCGATCTCCACCAGGTACATGTTCTTGCCATCTTCATCAAGACCGCCAAGTGCCATTAAACGAATTTTCTGCACGAATTATATTCCTCCAAACACTTATTCAATTATACGTTATATAAGTACTATTTTCAATTAAGCAGCAGGCATGAAATTCCTTGTTTTCATCAGCAAAGATCATGATACGTGATCAGTTCGATATCGTTGTCTTTCACCCATGAAAGCATCCTTTCATCGGTGAACATCTCGAAGTCTTTCATCCTTTCAAGAGACAGTGAAGTCCATTTCAGAAGCTCGCTGTCGACATATGCGGGATGCCCCAGGATGGCGCAGTATTCATGCGACAGGAACTCTTGAGCATGCGAAAGAATCAGCGATACCTTGTCAGCTTCAAGCTGCCTGATCGGATCGAATACCTTGCTGGTCTTGTGCGCATCGAACATGTTCGTGGCGAATTCATATTTCTCGTATATGTCCCCCGAATAAGGTATGCCCTCTTCTTCAGAGATCTTCCTTATCGCCTCGATATAATTCTCATGAGCCAGCGAATGGGCATGAAGATATCCCGGATGCTTTCCCGTCATTTCGATGAATCTGGCAAACTGGGCTCTCAGTTCCCTGTATGTCTGATCATACGGGAACATCCTCCTTCTTCCATCTTCGCTTTCCCACAGAGGATCTTTCACTCTGACGGAAGATCTTATGTAGTTTCCGTCTTCATCGACCAGATCAGGAATGTCTTTTGGATCTGATACGCACGGTCCGGCGACGATATTGAAATCGATTCCGAAACATACGCCATCTTTCTGTCTGATATAGTCTGCGGCATATTCGGCCGCAGGCATGTTTACGAAAAGACCGGTGTTTCTCAGGATGCCGTTCTCTATCGCATCGATCACGCCGTATACCACGCCTTTCGTGAATCC
>JAGACP010000131.1 GCA_017614055.1 Erysipelotrichaceae bacterium
ATAAGGGTCGGCATCGCTCTGTTTCTTGTATATGAAAGTGACATTCCTTCGGTCCATGATCTCCTTGACCAGCTTCGCGAAGGTCTCCTCGGCATTCCAGAACAGCATGCTGAAATGGTTTGCCTTCTCTTTGAGTTCATTTCCATATCTGCCTGCTCTTGCGTCGACATAGAACTGCCTGTATATTCCGTTCTCTTCGTCTTCGTCTATCAGCTTCGCATCGTTGGGGATGTTGGCCTCAACCGGATGCTCGGAGAGTATCATGTTGCAGAAGGAGTCGATGGTCCCCATGAAACACAGGTCGATGTTCGCCAGGGCTTCCCTGCATCTTGAAGCGGTCTCTTCGACAGGTTTCGGAAGCTCGCTGTCTGTTCCTTCGTATTCCGTCGGAACCTTGCTTCTTTCGATGAGCCTCTTCTGGAATCTCTCGTAGAACTCGTTGGCTGCGGCCTTGGTGATAGTGATGGTGCAGATCTTCTCCACCGGAAGACCCTTTTCCTCCATCGCTACCTTCCTCTCCACCAGCATCGTCGTCTTTCCGGATCCAGCTCCGGCTTCCACGAAGATGTTGGTATCGATGTCGTTTATTATCGTTCTGCGCGCTTGTGAATCAGTCATATCATTCCTCATCGTCGTCCTCGACGATCTTTCCGCAGATCGGACCGTACTTGCAGTATCTGCATCTTTCTTTCTCTTCATCTTTGGTCATAGGTCCGATATCGAAATCTCCCTCTTCCATGCATCTTCTGAATTCCTTCAGTATCGCGGAGAGTTGCTGTTTCATATCGTCGTCATATCTGCAGGTGACGATTCCTTTTCTGGCATCATGCCTGAGCATCCTGTATTCGCAGTGATCCACCTCAAGACCCATCGCCTTTTCGACGATGTATGCATACATGATCACCTGCAGACAGGTATCGATGTCATCCTCCACATGGGCACCAAGGTCCCTTTCGGTCTTGAAGTCGATGATGACGGCCTTGCCTTCATCGGTCAGTTCGACTCTGTCGGGATATCCGTGTATCACCACGCCTGAATCTTCATGCAGGGCTTCCTTGTCCTCTTCTTTGAAGGCGACTTTCCTTCTGAACCTGTCGTCCATGTCCCAGCCGTTTTCCATCATCTCGACGAATTCTTCTCTGACGCCGTCGATCTTGTCTCTGATGAGAGGCACGGTGATGTTCATGTATTCATCGAAGACGGTCTTTGAAAGATCGGAGAACTCTTTCTTTCCCATCGGATGTTCGGACAGATATTCCATCAGCGCGTGGGCGAGCGTTCCCTGCTCGGTCGCAGGTATCACCTCGTAAGGATCATAGTCGTCCGGTTCAGGTATGTTGAGAAGGTACTTGAACAGATAGCGCTTCCTGCAGTTGAAGAAAGTGTTCAGCGATGAAGGCGAATATCTGTGCAGTTTGAACGACGCCTTGTCGTTATTGCCGCTTGCTGCTTCCTTGTTCAAAATGAGAGCGGAGCCGTTGTAGGCTTCACCGATCTTTCTTCCCGCGGAAAGTTCAGGTTCGAAATATTCCGTCTTTATCGTGACGTTCTGAAGATCGCTCATCTGCCTGTCCTGTCCGTTCTCCATCCTGTAGAGTTCGAAGATAAGGCTCGATGCGTTGTTGTGCTTGAGCTCGGACACGTTGAGCCCCGGATAGGAGACGCTTATGTGGTTGCCCAGAGCCGTGGCAAGCTTTACCAGGCTGAAAAGCTCTTCTCTTTTCTGACGGACATTGCCCTGGGAGGTCAGTGTCTCGTTTTCCAGATCCTTCAGGTCGCAATCCAGCAGCAGGGGATTCTCTTTGGGAGTTCCCGGATAACGGGCTGCCGAAAGACCGCAGACATACAGATCGCTTCTCAACGCCGAAGACGCCTTGTCTACAGGGCATACATAAAGATGTCCCGGTTCGCACGGCTGCCTGTAAGTCATCTTCTTCAGTATCGTCTCTATCACATCGCCGCTTATCTCCAGTCCGGCGTTCTTGACGATGTTTATCTCGCTGTTGATGGCGCTTCTGGCGGATTCGTCGAATCTCGATACGAAATCATTGTCGTTTCTTACAACGTGATACTTGTTTATGAATTCCTCTATCGGAAGCGACAGTTCATCCGCGACGATCTTCATTCCTTCGACATACTTCTCCAGTCTGCCGTTGTCGTTGACGTCTTTCCGCGAAATGGACTTCATGAAGTCGTGTATTATCTCGTCGTTTCTTTCTTTACTGTTTGTAAGTCTCAGACGCGACACTCTCTTCCAGAATTCGTTCCTGTTGAACTTCTTCTCGTCGTCGGTCTTTATGTATGAATCAAGCAGTCCGAAATTGAAATACGGGCTGTATATCATCCTGAAGAAAGGCTCCCAGCCGAAGTTACCCGTACCGGACCATCCGTAGTACTGTCTCAGCAGTTTGCCCGGATATGAATTGACGATGGAAAGTCCGTTTCCGAAACAAACCGGAACGTCGTATCTTGACGCATAGTCATAGAAGATCTGCGAATATGTATTGTAGTCCGCGCAGGCCACGACGCACTGGTCCGCTTTTCTGTTTCTGAAGACGTCGTCGATGATCGTTCCGACCTCGTTGCTGGAACCGTAGCAGTTCCTGTAGGCATCTATATGGACGCCTTTCTCTTCGGTTCCGTAAAGATCGAAGAGGGATATCTCCTTCTGTTTTCCTCCCGATACTGTCTCCACCAGTTTCTGATCGAGCGGAAGAAGAGGGTATTCCTTTATATGCGAGACCTCGCAGTCGAATATATGACCGTTGTCTATCGCTTCCCTTATCAGACCTATGGTGTCTGTCTTGTTTTCATCGATCAGTCTGTCCATGTAACTTTCATATACATTGATAAGGGCTTTGTTCTTGTCTTTGAACTCTCCCTTTGAAAGCCTGTCTGCGATCGTGTTTCTTTCGTCTTCCGTCACAAGCTCTCTTACCGTGTTGATCGTGGAATTGATCTTTCTCAGGTCGGAGATCTTGTGCGTCCTGAAATATGAAACGGACTTAACGATATCGAAGTAATACGCCAGTTCCTCGCTTCTTGATACGAAGGTCTTCTTCGAAAGATTCCCCGAC
>JAGACP010000132.1 GCA_017614055.1 Erysipelotrichaceae bacterium
AAGCTGCTGCTTGCCATATTCGGCGAGAAATCTCACGAAGTAAGAGACAACTCCCTGAGAGTTCCTCACGGCGGTGCGGGAATCGTTCAGTCCATCAGAGTCTTCAAGTCTTCTGAAGGATACGAACTGGGCCCGGGCGTCACGGAACTGATCAAGGTCTACGTTGTTCAGAAACGTAAGATCTCCGAAGGCGACAAGATGGCCGGAAGACACGGAAACAAGGGCGTCATCTCCAAGATACTCCCTGTCGAGGACATGCCTTTCATGCCTGACGGAACGCCTGTGGACATCATGCTGAACCCGTTCGGTGTTCCTTCACGAATGAACATCGGTCAGGTCCTGGAGATCCACCTCGGCATGGCGGCTAAAGCACTGAGCGAGAAACTGGGCGAGCAGGTCAAGTTCGCGACGCCTGTCTTCGACGGCATCACGAATGAGGAGCTCAACCAGATCATGAAGGAAGCGGAAACTTCCATGGACGGCAAGATCACCCTGCGTGACGGCAAGACCGGAGAGCCTTACGATGAAAGGATCTCTGTCGGTGTCATGTACATGATCAAGCTGGCGCACATGGTCGACGACAAGCTGCACGCGCGTGCGACCGGTCCGTATTCTCTTGTTACCCAGCAGCCGCTGGGAGGCAAGGCGCAGAACGGCGGTCAGCGTTTCGGCGAAATGGAAGTCTGGGCCCTCGAGGCCTATGGCGCAGCCCATACGCTGGAAGAGATCCTGACTGTCAAGTCCGATGACATCAACGGCCGTACGAAGACCTACGATGCCATCATCAAGGGCAAGCAGATACCTGAACCGGGCATCCCTGAATCGTTCAACGTGCTGAAGAACGAACTGCAGGCTCTGGCACTTGATGTCAAGATGCTGGACGAAGACGGCAGAGAAGTCAGCATTTCCCGTGTCGACGACGACGATCGCGACGTGGAGAAGGCAAGCGACGCCAATGTCGTTGAAGACAGCGAGGGTCTCAGCGTTAGAGACAGCATCGATGAACAGGAAGCTCCTGAGGCACTCATGGGCTTTGACGAGGAGGTATAGATATGGCAAAGAATCAGTTTGAAGCTATAAAAGTTGGTCTAGCATCTCCTGAACGCATACTTGAATGGTCCCATGGCGAAGTTACCAAGCCCGAGACCATCAACTACCGCAGCCAGAAACCTGAAAGAGACGGTCTTTTCTGCGAAAGGATCTTCGGTCCTACCAAGGACTGGGAATGCTACTGCGGCAAATATAAGAAAGTGCGCTACAAGGGCGTCGTCTGCGACAGATGCGGTGTCGAGATCACCAAATCCTCAGTCAGAAGAGAGCGCATGGGCCATATCGCCCTGGCAGCTCCTGTAGCACATATCTGGTATCTGAAGGGCATTCCTTCAAGGATGGGACTGGTACTCAACGTATCGCCGAAGATCCTGGAGGAAGTCGTATATTTCGTCACATGGATCGTTACCGATCCGGGTACGACGGAACTTGAATACAAGCAGCCTCTTTCAGAACTGGAAGTAAGAAACTATGAAGCCCTGTACGGCAAGGACGCTTTCAAGGCCCAGACCGGTGCCGAAGCGATCAAGACACTGCTGGAACAGGTCGATGTAGTAAAAGAGAAAGAAGCCATCGTAAAGGAACTTGAGAAGTCTTCGGGCGACGACAAGCGCAAGAAGCTCATCAAGAGGCTTGAGACGATCAACGCCTTCGTCAATTCCGACAACAAGCCGGAATGGATGGTCCTGACGGTGCTTCCGGTCATCCCGCCTGATCTGAGGCCTATGCTTCAGCTGGACGGCGGCAGGTTCGCGACTTCGGACCTCAACGACCTCTACAGAAGAGTAATCACGCGTAACAACCGTCTCAAGAAACTTCTTGAGATCGGTACGCCGAGCATCATCGTACAGAACGAGAAGCGTATGCTTCAGGAAGCTGTCGATGCGCTGATCGACAACGGCCGCAGAGGCAACCCTGTCAAGGGATCAGCCAACAGGCCGCTGAAGTCCCTGTCTCATTCCCTCAAGGGCAAGCAGGGCAGATTCAGACAGAACCTGCTGGGCAAGCGTGTCGACTTCTCCGGACGTTCGGTCATCGCGGTCGGACCTGACCTCAAGATGTACCAGTGCGGCATACCTAGAGAGATGGCCATTCAGCTTTACAAGCCGTTCGTCATAAACGAACTGGTGAACCAGAAGATCGTCGCTTCCAGCAAGCTTGCGGAAAAGATGATCGACCGCTCCGACCCGCAGATCTGGGACGTACTCGAGGAGATCATGGACAACCATCCTGTATTCCTCAACCGTGCGCCTACGCTGCACAGACTGGGCATCCAGGCTTTCAAGCCTAAGCTGGTCGAAGGAAGAGCGATAAGACTTCATCCGCTGGTATGTACGGCATTCAACGCGGACTTCGATGGCGACCAGATGGCCGTCCACCTTCCGCTGTCCGAACAGGCCAGAGCCGAAGCCGAGATACTGATGATGGCTTCCAACAACATCCTCGGTCCTAAGGACGGAAAACCTATCGTTACGCCGTCGCAGGACATGGTCCTCGGTAACTTCTATCTGAACATGGAAGAGACCGCCGAGGAATTCTACGAGAAGGCAGATGCCATTGACGCCCTCGGCGATTCCGAGACCGCAGCGATGTGGAGAAGATTCGGCGACAATGAAGGACATGTCTACAGAGACTTCAACGAGGCTCTGATGGCATATCAGGACAAGCAGGTGCACCTGCATACCAGGATCGCGCTTCCTGCGAAGTCCCTGAAGAAGACCTGCTTCACCGATGAGCAGAACGAGAAGTATCTCGTCACTACCATCGGCAAGCTCATCTTCAACGACAGTTTCCCTTGCGATTTCCCTTACATCAACGATGTCGAGGGCGAATCATTGAAGAGAACGCCTGACAAATACTTCGTAGACTACGGTACGGACATCAGAAAGTTCATCAAGGAACAGAAGATAGCTCCGGAATTCTCGAAGAAGTGTCTGTCGAAGGTCATCGCCGAAGTGTTCGCAAGATACAAGACGGAAGGTTCTTCCGACATCCTGGATGCGATCAAGGATCTGGGATTCGAGTATTCGACCGTCGCCGGCATGACCATATCGCTGGCCGACATCAATGTCGCGCCTAACAAGCAGAAATACATCGATGAAGCCAAGGCCAAGGCCGAAGTGCTTCAGAATCTGCTCAAGAGAGGTCAGCTGACTCTTCCTGAATGGGAGAAGCACTTCTCTAATCTGTGGTCGGATACGACCAATGCCATCGGTGACGATGTCATGAACAACCTGCCGCGTAAATCGCCTATCAACATGTCTAGCGTTTCCGGAGCCCGTGGCAACAAGTCCAACTTCACACAGCTGGCGGGAATGAGAGGCCTGATGGGCAGACCTACACAGTCAAAGTCGAAGAAGGAATATCAGCCTTCGATCATCGAGGTTCCTATCTATTCTTCGTTCCGTGAAGGTCTTAACGTGTCGGAGTTCTTCATTTCGACCCACGGCGTCAGAAAGGGTCTTACCGATACCGCTCTGAAGACGGCCGAATCAGGCTATCTGACGAGAAGACTGGTAGACGTGGCCCAGGACGTCATGATCATGGAAGAGGACTGCGGTACGAGAGACGGATACTACGTCGAGGAGATCGTCGATACGAAAGACAACTCCAAGATCGAATCCTTCTATGACCGTATCGTAGGCAGATTCTCCAAGGAAGAACTGACCGATCCGAATACCGGCGAGGTAATCGTCGACGTCGATGAGTTCATCGATGAAGATATGGCGGACAAGATCATTGCCGCAGGCTACAAGGGCATGCATATAAGGAACTCCTTCACCTGCAACTGCAAGGACGGAATCTGCCGCAAGTGCTACGGACGCAACATGGCTACGGGCAAGCTGGTCGAGGCCGGCGAAGCCGTAGGCATCATGGCAGCCCAGTCCATCGGCGAACCTGGTACACAGCTGACGATGCGTACTTTCCACTCGGGAGGTGTCGCAAACGCCAACGACGATATCACCCAGGGTCTGCCGAGAGTCGAGGAGCTGTTCGAGGCACGCTGTCCGAAGCATCCGGCCGTACTGGCGACGATCTCGGGCGAGATCACCAGGATCGATGAGCTGGACGATCATTCGTTCGTCATCGAGATAGCCAACAACAACGAATCCAAGGTGCACAAGTGCGGAATCTCTCCGACGCTGCGCGAGTATGTCAAGGTAGGCAATACCGTCAAGGCCGGCGACAAGCTGACCGAGGGCAATGTCGATCCTAAGGAACTGCTGAGCATCGCCGGTGTGGAAGCCGTACAGAACTACATCCTGAAGGAAGTCAAGAAAGTCTATGCCGTGACAGGCATCGACATTTCCGACAAGCATGTCGAAGTGATAATCAAACAGATGCTGAAGAAGGTCATCATCACCAAGTCGGGCGATTCCGATCTGTCCGTGGGCCAGACCATCTCGCACAAGCGTCTGCTGGATCTCAACCAGACACTGCTTGAACAGGACAAGGTTCCTGCCGCATTCGCTCCGCTGCTTCTCGGTATCTCCAAGTCTTCCGTCGAGACGGATTCATTCCTCTCGGCAGCAAGCTTCCAGGAGACTACCAAGGTGCTGACCGATGCGGCCGTCAACGGCAAGACCGACTATCTGTTCGGCATCAAGGAAAACGTCATCATCGGCAAGCTGATCCCTGCGGGAACAGGCTCGAAGTTCGACAGAGACACGACCAATCTGATCAACGCCAGAGCGCATGAGCTCGACGAGATCAGGGAGGAGAAGCTGCTTGAAGCTCAGGAAGAGAAAGAGGCAGCCCTGCCAAGCGAACTGACCGGTGAGATCGACGACATCCTGGGCATCAATGAACAGGAAGTTGAAGAGACCGCTGAAGAAAGCGAAACATTGGAATAGACGAATAGTGCAATCCCCGTGATTGCACTATTTTTCATTCGTTTTATCTACCTTTTTGAAGGAAAAACCTTATAATATATATGTAGTCATAAAATTAGGAGGAAAATATATTATGGCAGTAAAAGTTGCGATTAATGGCTTCGGACGTATCGGAAGACTTGCTTTCCGTCAGATGTTTGGAGCTGAGGGCTACGAGGTAGTTGCGATCAACGACCTGACCAGCCCGAAGATGTTGGCAAATCTATTAAAGTATGACTCTGCTCAGGGCGGTTACTGCGGCGTATTCGGCGAGAATCTCCACACCGTAACATCAAAGGAGCCTGAACTGGAAGAAGACGGCAAGACTGTTAAGGTAGACGGTTCCATCACTGTCGACGGCAAAGAGATCACCATCTATGCAAAACCTAATGCAGCTGATCTTCCTTGGGGCGATCTGGATGTAGATGTAGTCCTGGAGTGCACAGGTTTCTATACTTCAAAGGCAAAGGCACAGGCTCACATCGATGCAGGTGCCAAGAAGGTCGTCATCTCTGCTCCTGCAGGAAATGATCTTCCTACTATCGTATATAACGTAAACCACAAGACGCTGACCAAGGATGACAAGATCATCTCCGCAGCATCATGCACGACAAACTGCCTGGCACCTATGACCAAGGCTCTCAACGACGCATTCCCGATCCAGTCAGGAATCATGACCACCGTTCACGCATACACAGGTGACCAGATGATCCTCGACGGACCGCACAGAAAAGGCGACCTCCAGAGAGCAAGAGCAGGCGCTGTGAACATCGTTCCTAACT
>JAGACP010000133.1 GCA_017614055.1 Erysipelotrichaceae bacterium
ATAGACAACATCTATGCGGAATCGAAGGTCGATGTGGCCCTGGACTGGATCAAAGACAAGGATCCGAAGGAGTGTCTGATGCTGGGGGATTCCCTGCATGATCTGGAGACTGCTGAAGCCATGGGCATCGACTGCATCCTGGTCGCCAGAGGCCACCAGGACAAAGAGACACTGATGGAAAACTATGATAAAGTCGTAGACGACATAAGGCAGGTGGAGATATGAGGATAGGACAGTCGACCGACATCCACAGATTGGTGGAAGGAAGAGATCTGATCATCGGAGGCGTGAAGATCCCTTACGAGAAAGGACTTCTCGGCCATTCCGATGCGGATGTGCTTGTCCACGCGATAATCGAAGCGCTGATAGGTGCCATGGGACTCAAGGACATCGGGACGCATTTTCCCGACAACGATCCCGCATACGAAGGCATTTCATCGCTTGTGCTGCTTGACAGGACCAGGGAGCTTCTAGGCGACAACGGATACAGAGTCGTAAATATCGATTCCCTGATCATGATCGAAGAGCCGAAGATGGCTCCGCACATCGATGCGATGAAAGAGAACATCGCCATCCATCTCGGGATCGGTCTCGACCAGATCAACATCAAGGCCACAAGAGGGGAAGGACTGGGATTCATCGGCGAGAAAAAAGGAGCCCAGGCCCAGGCCGTATGTCTGATCGAAGAAAAATGAACATAAGAAAAGCGATGTTTCCATCGCTTTTTGTTTTGTCTAGATCTTGTTGTCGCAGCCGAGAACGTTGATGATCTTGTGCTTTACAAGCTCCTTGATGTTCTCTCTTGCAGGCTTCAGGTATTCTCTCGGGTCGAACTTCTCAGGATGCTCGTCGAAGAACTTCCTGATGGTGCCGGTCATCGCAAGTCTCAGGTCGGAGTCGATGTTGATCTTGCAGACGGCAAGTCTTGAAGCTTCTCTGAGCTGTTCCTCAGGAACGCCTACCGCGTCAGGCATGTTGCCGCCGTGCTCGTTGATCATCTTGACATATTCCTGCGGAACGGATGAAGAACCGTGCAGGACGATCGGGAAGCCAGGAAGTCTTCTGGATACTTCTTCCAGGATGTCGAATCTTAGAGGAGGAGGTACCAGGATGCCTTCTTCGTTCCTTGTGCACTGTTCAGGCTTGAACTTGTATGCGCCGTGAGATGTGCCGATGGCGATGGCCAGAGAGTCGCAGCCTGTCCTTGTGACGAATTCTTCGACGTCTTCAGGTCTCGTGTATGATGAATCTTCGGCAGATACCGCAACTTCATCCTCGACGCCTGCCAGCGTGCCGAGCTCTGCCTCGACGACTACGCCGTGGGCGTGGGCATATTCAACTACCTGCTTAGTAATCTCTATATTCTCTTCAAAAGGCTTTGATGAGCAGTCGATCATGACTGAAGTGAAACCGTCGTCGATGCATGACTTGCATGTCTCGAAGGAATCGCCGTGGTCAAGATGCAGGACGATAGGAAGACCTGTCTCGATGACGGCAGCCTCGACCAGCTTTATCAGATATGTGCGGTTCGCATAGGCTCTGGCGCCTTTGGATACCTGCAGGATGACCGGAGCGTTGCATTCTTTAGCAGCTTCGGTGATGCCCTGGATGATCTCCATGTTGTTGACGTTGAATGCGCCGATCGCATAACCGCCATCGTAGGCTTTCTTGAACATTTCTTTTGATGTTACTAATGGCATATAATTATTCTCCTTTTTCTACAAACATTATAACCCAAAACGATGATGTATAATAACTATATGAATCTCAAGGAAGAACTGCTGGACAAGGGATACTCCATCATCGCCTCGAACGGCTATCATTCAAACGATTCGGGCATAAAACCCGTTCTGATGCCGATGAACAACGATATCCACTTTTTCAAAGGACTTTCCGTAGCCGACAGGATAATCGGGAAGGCTTCAGCCATGCTGCTGGTGCTTTCGGGAGTCTCGTATGTCTATGCCCATGTGCTTTCTGAAGCGGGAAGACAGATCCTCGAAAAGTACGGGATAGAATACGAATACGGGGAACTTGCGGAATACATAGTAAACAGGAAAGGCGACGGGATGTGTCCGATGGAAATGACAGTGAAAGACATCGACGATCTCGAGGAAGCATATGCCGCACTTAAGGATAAAGTTGCATCGCTGGCACGTTAGCGGTGCATTTTAATATCTATGTAGTATAATCTAGTAGTATGAGCCTTATAGAGATCAAAGACGTTTCTTATTCATACAACATGGAAAACAAGGCCGTGGACGGGGTCAGTTTTGATATTGAAGCAGGCTCCTATACGACGGTGATCGGACACAACGGTTCGGGTAAATCCACGCTGGCCAAGCTCATTGCCGGTCTTCTTGAGCTCAAAGAAGGCGAGATCATCATCAACGGTCTCAAGGTCAATGAGGAGAACATCTACGAGATAAGAAAGGATCTGGGGATAGTGTTCCAGAATCCCGACAACCAGTTCATCGGTTCGACCGTGAGGGACGATATCGCTTTCGGTCTCGAGAACCGTCTGGTTGAATCCGATAAGATGGATTCCATAATCGAAGAATACGCCGAGACGGTAGGTCTCAGCTCTTTCCTGGACTATGAGCCGCAGAATCTGTCGGGCGGACAGAAGCAGCGCGTAGCCATCGCGGGAACGCTGGCCATGAAGCCGAGCATCCTGATCTTCGATGAAGCCACTTCGATGCTGGATCCGAAAGGCAAGAAAGAGATCAAGAAACTGATGGCCCAGCTGGCCGAAGGGGATGACATCACGATCATTTCCATTACCCACGACATAGAGGAAGTGCTGCAGTCCGACATGTGCGTAGTCCTGAACAAGGGCAGGCTTTTCATGTACGACAAGCCCGAGAAGGTCTTTTCCGATCCGGAAAGACTGAGAAAGATAAATCTGGATATTCCTTTCAATCTTAAGGTGAAGGAAGAATTCGGAAAGAACAAGATAAAACTCAAAGCGAATGATTTGGAGGGGATGGTGGAAGAATTATGCCGATCACGTTCAAAGCATTAAGCTACATATACGACAAAGACATGCCTTATGCCCATAAGGCTCTTGATAATATCGATCTGGACATCAGGGAAGGGATCATCACGGCCATCATAGGCGAGACCGGTTCCGGAAAGTCCACGCTTGTTGAACATCTCAATGCTCTGCTTCTTCCAAGCGAAGGAAGCCTTGAGATACTTGACTATACCCTGACTGCCGGAAACAAGCCGAAATTCCTCAAGCCTTTGAGGAAGGATGTGGGTCTCGTGTTCCAGTTCTCCGAGTATCAGCTTTTCGAAGAGACGGTGCTGAAGGATGTCGCTTTCGGTCCGCAGAACTTCGGCATAGACCAGCAGACCGCCACCAGCATGGCCAAAGAAGCCCTGCGGATGGTGAACATCGACGAGAGTCTGTTCTCCGCTTCTCCTCTGGAGCTTTCCGGAGGCCAGAAGAGGCGTGTAGCGATAGCCGGCATCATCGCCTGCGATCCGCAGATAATCGTCCTGGACGAGCCTACGGCAGGTCTTGATCCAAGAGGAGCGAAAGAGATCATCGATCTATTCGTCGATCTCAACAGGAAACTTAAGAAGACGATAATAATCGTTTCCCACGACAATGAGATGGTATACAACTACTGCGACGATACCGTAGTGCTTTCGAAGGGACAGATCAGATACCACGGCCCTACGATCGATCTTTTCAACGACGAGAAGATACTCAAGGAATATGATCTGCTCGAGCCGCAGATAGTCACGCTCAGAAAACTGCTGAAGAATAAAGGTTTCAGGATATCCGACGATGCACGGACGCTGGATGTCATAGTGAAACAGGTGAAGGAGCAGCTTAAATGAACAGTCTGGTATTCGGCAAATACATCCCGATAGACTCGGCCGTACACCGCCTCGATCCCCGTGCGAAGCTGATCGGTCTTTTCCTGATGATCGCAGCGGTATTCGTTCCGAAAAGCTGGTGGGCATTCCTGGTCATCGGCATCTTCGTGTTCATCACGCTTCTCTCTGCCAAGATAGGCATCAGGATGATCGTCCAGTCTTTCAAGCCGATGATCATGATGATGATCTTCCTGCTGGTGATAAACTCGCTGACCGTAAAGACAGGCGATGTTCTGTTCAACGTGGGAAGCGTGCAGGTTTATTCCGATGCGGTATTCAATACGCTGTTTGTCATAGTGAGACTTCTGCTCATGATCTCGCTCACGACGATCCTGACGGCTACGACGAAGCCTCTGGATCTTACTCTGGGAATAGAATGGCTGCTCAAGCCTCTGGAACTTGTGAAGTTTCCAAGCCATGAAGTGGCACTGATGGTCTCCATAGCGCTGAGATTCATCCCTACGATCATCGAAGAGACGATAAGGATCATGAACGCGCAGAAATCAAGAGGCGTTGATTTCGACAACGGATCCATATCTTCCAAGATATCCGCGATACTCTCGCTGATCGTGCCGCTGTTCTCGGTCTCTTTCGAAAGAGCCTATGAGCTTGCGGATGCGATGGAAGCCAGAGGATACGTTCCGGGTGCGGAGAGGACCAGATACCATGTCCTGAAGTTCAGGTTCACGG
>JAGACP010000134.1 GCA_017614055.1 Erysipelotrichaceae bacterium
CAGATATAGTAAGCAGTCTCGATTAATGATAAAATAAGGTGGTATGAAGATAGCGGTCGTTGCCGGAGGAACCGGCGGTCACATCTATCCCGCCCTGACACTGGCTCAGGCCCTGAAAGAAAGAGGTCATGAGCTTGTTTTTATTGGTTCCAATGACCGCATGGAGAAGGACATAATACCCGAACATGGTTTCGAATATATCGGTCTTGATGTCGTCACGACCAGAGGTTCGATCATCCAGAAGGCAAAGAGTCTGCTGTCGATGATCTTAGCATACGGAAAGTGCATGAAACTTCTTGACGGTTTCGACATGGCCATCGGTTTCGGAAACTACATTTCCATTCCGGTCATGCAGGCGGCATGCAGGAAAGGTCTGAAGACGATCATCCATGAACAGAACTCTTTCGTCGGAAGAGCGAACAGGCTGCTTGACAAAAGAGTCGATCTCATCATAGGTTCCTATGAAGAAAACAGGAGCCAGTTCAAGAATCCCAACATCAGGATACTGGGCAATCCTCAGTCATCCAAAGCCTACGGCATAAAGAAAGACAAGAAAGTAATAGAAGATCTCGGACTGGATCCAAAGAAGAAGACGGTCGTCATCTTCATGGGTTCGCTTGGATCATCTACCGTCAACGAGAAACTCATCGATTATTTCCGACTGATGGACAACAGCTATCAGGTCGTCTTCTCTACGGGAAGATCGCATTATGAAGATATCATGAAACGTGTCGAACAGACCGACACGCTGAAGATATTCGAGCACATAGACGGCATCAACGTCATGAACAATTCCGATCTGCTGGTATGCAGGGCAGGGGCTACGACTCTTACGGAGATCTGCGCTCTGGGCATGCCGGCGATCCTGGTTCCTTCGCCTTTCGTTCCGAACAATCACCAGTACTACAACGGCAAGGCTCTGACGGACAGGGATGCGGCGATCATGATCGAAGAGAAGGACCTTACCGGTCAGCTGCTCAACGATACGATAAACGCATTGATACATGATGATGATAGACTGGCAGCTCTTTCCGGGAATGCCAGAAAGCTTGGCAATCCGCACGTGCTTGATGATATCATTGAGGAAGTGGAAAAACTATGATCGCATCTTTTTTGTCACAGCACGGTCAGTATCATGACGACAGATATTTCAGGGACATAACCACCATCAGGATGGGCGGACACATCAGGCATTTCGTACTGCCCAATACCGTCGATGACGTGAGGGAGATCATCAGTTTCCTCAAGCATAACAAGATACAGTTCAAGGTGATAGGCAACGGATCCAACCTCATCTGCGGAGAATCCGAATTCGACGGAGTGGTGATGTGCCTCAAGAACCTTGACAGCTACGAGATACAGAACGATGAAGTGTACGTGGAGGCGGGCGTACTGGCTCCCGTACTGGCCAATGTCCTGGCGAAGCAGGGGCTCAGCTGCCTGGAATTCGCTTCGGGGATACCCGGCTGCCTGGGCGGTCTCATATACATGAATGCCGGAGCGTACAAGGGTTCCATGGCCGATGTGGTCAAGGAAGTGCTTGTGCTGAAGGATGATGAGCTGGTCTGGATGAGCAACGAGGAGATGAAGTTCTCCTACCGTCATTCCGTCCTTCATGACCATCCTCACTGGGTGGTGATAGCCGCAAGGCTGAAGCTCGTCAGGAAGCCTTCGGAAGTCATCGAGGAACTCATGGCCGACAGGCTTTCCAGAAGAAGGCAGACCCAGCCTCTTGACAAGCCGAGCGCCGGTTCGTGCTTCAGGAATCCCGATGACGGATATGCCTGGAAGCTGATAGACGGCATAGGATACAGGGGATATGCGATAAACGATGTTTCGGTATCGGAAAAGCATTCCAATTTCATCGTGAACAACGGCAGCGGTAAAGCCGACGAATATCTGCAGATAGCCTACGAGATCCAGGACAAGGTCAAGGAAAAGTACGGCATCAAGCTTGTAATGGAAGTCGAGAAATTCAATTGTTAGAACAGAAAGAGAATCTGCTTGACAAGAATGCTCTGCTCGGCATCCGCAGGCAGAAGAAGGAACAGTCGCGATACGAGAAAGCCAGGCACGTTACCTACGTCATAAGCACGCTGCTGAGCCTGGCCATAATAGGTCTCGTATATTTCATGAGCGATGTCTCGAACGTCTACAGGATAACCGTAAGAGGAAACAGCTATCTGAGCGATGAAGATATCATAGAACTCAGCGGAATCACAACGAAAGACAAATATCTGCTTGTGCTTCCTTTCATGGCAGAGAAGAAGGTTGAAGCGCACGAACTTATCGGTGACTGCAGGATCAGAAGACTGGACGGCAGACTCGTCGAGATAGATGTCGAGGAAAAGAAGGCCATTGCCTATCAGGAGAACGTCAACGGCATCGAACTGATACTCAGGGACAACGAAAGGATAGCCCTGGAAGACAGATACCGCTATCTGATAAACTATGTGCCCGTCATCGAAGGATTCGATGAGGAAGAGACGAAACTCATCATCAGCAATCTTCAGGAATGCGACTATCTGGTGATCAACGAGATATCGGAGATCAGGAACTACCCGGATCTGAAGTATCAGAATGTCGAACTGATAATGAGGGACGGAAACTGCATCTTCACATCCCCGTACGGGCTGAACATACTGGACCACTACTACAACATCCAGTCAAGCTACATATCGAACAGACAGGTGTGCTACTATTTCGAGGACATCTCGGGCAACGCCTATTCATCGGCCTGCCCGTGGGAAGCTGCGGAAGAGGAACAGATGACTGAACAGGAAGATACTGGCGAATGACAGTTCAATAGAGAAAGAGGAGGAGAGTCATGACAAACAAATATTCCGGAACAAAGACCGAACAGAACCTGCTGACGGCTTTCGCGGGCGAGTCGCAGGCAAGAAACAAGTATACCTACTTTGCATCCAAGGCAAAGAAAGAAGGTTATGAGCAGATCG
>JAGACP010000011.1 GCA_017614055.1 Erysipelotrichaceae bacterium
GCATCATGCAGAACGAATGGGCCGGAGCCCAGGCATTCTCATCATTCGATACTTATCTTGCGCCTTTCGTAAAGATAGACAATCTGTCATACAAGGAAGTCAAGCAGAACATCCAGTCGTTCATCTACGGCGTCAACACTCCTTCAAGATGGGGCACGCAGGCGCCGTTCACGAACGTCACTCTGGACTGGACCGTTCCTGAGGACCTGGCGGAGCAGAACTGCATCGTCGGCGGCAGAGAACTTGATTTCAAGTACAAGGACTGCAAGCCTGAGATGGATATGGTAAACAAGGCTTTCATCGAGGTCATGATCGAAGGCGATGCCAACGGCAGAGGTTTCCAGTATCCTATCCCTACTTATTCGATCACAAAGGATTTCGACTGGTCAGAGACCGAGAACAATAAACTGTTGTTCGAAATGACTGCGAAGTATGGAACTCCTTATTTCTCAAACTATGTCAACTCCGACATGAAGCCTTCAGACATCAGATCGATGTGCTGCCGTCTGAGACTTGACCTGAGAGAACTGAGAAAGAAGTCCGGCGGATTCTTCGGTTCCGGCGAATCTACGGGTTCCGTAGGCGTCGTTACGCTGAACATGCCTAGACTCGCTTATCTGTCAAAGGACAAGGCTGATTTCTACAAGAGGCTCGACAATATGATGGACATCGCCGCAAGGTCGCTGCACGTCAAGAGGGAAGTCATCACGAAGCTTCTGGAGAACGGTCTGTATCCTTACACCAAGAGATATCTGGGTACCTTCAACAACCACTTCTCCACGATCGGTCTTGTGGGCATGAACGAGGCATGTCTGAATGCCAACTGGATCAGGAAGGATCTCACCAATCCTGAATCGCAGGAGTTCACGATCGAAGTCCTCAACTACATGAGGAACAGGCTGATCAAGTATCAGGAAATGTACCATGATCTCTACAACCTTGAGGCTACGCCTGCCGAGTCTACGGCATACAGACTGGCCAAGCACGACAAGGAGAAGTATCCTGACATCATCACCGCTTCAAAGGACGGAGATACTCCTTACTACACCAACAGCTCGCATCTGCCTGTAGGCTATACCGAGGACATCTTCTCCGCACTGGATGTGCAGGATCAGTTCCAGGTACTGTATACTTCGGGAACGGTATTCCATGCCTTCCTGGGCGAGAAGCTTCCTGACTGGAAAGCGGCAGCGAATCTGGTGAAGAAGATCTCCGACAACTACAAGCTTCCTTACTACACGATGTCTCCGACTTATTCGATCTGTCCGGAACACGGATATATCACGGGCGAGGCATATACATGTCCGAAGTGCGGAAAGAAGACGGAAGTGTGGTCGAGGATCACGGGTTACTACAGACCTGTCCAGAACTGGAACAACGGCAAGGTGCAGGAGTTCAACCAGCGCAAGGAATACAACATCGAGACTTCGGTCATGAAGGCAAGGGACATCATGAGCAGCGTCGTCGAGGCAAAGCAGGAAGACGAACAGAGCGTCATGCCTGGCTTCGACATCCCGACGATCTATGTGCAGGATCACTGCCCTAAGTGCAAGGGTGCCGAGCAGAGACTGCAGGTCAGCGGCATCGAACACAGGATCGTCAACTGTTCAGACGACATGTCCGAAGCGGAGAAGCTGCAGCTGACGGAGACTCCGACGATCATCGATCCTGACGGAACGAGGTTCGTAGGCGCGAATGCCGCAGCCGACTGGATGAAGTATCACAACGGTAAATAAATGACAGCCCGCACACAGCGGGCTTTAATTAAAGAGGTAGCTATATGGATAAAATGTATGATGTGGCGGTGGTAGGCGGCGGTCCCGCGGGAATGACGGCAGCCCTGTATGCATTGAGGAACGGAAAGAGCGTGGTCGTCATCGAGAAGTCCGTCTTCGGCGGACAGATCGTGAATTCGCCCAAAGTCGAAAACATACCGGGATTCGAGTCGATCTCCGGAGAGGATTTCGGCGATCTGATGATGAACCAGGTGACGGGACAGGGCGGAGAACTGATGTTCGACGAGGTACTGAAAGTGGAACATCAGGGAGACGAAGTAGTATGTCATACCGACATGGGTCTTGAAGTGCGTTCCAGGACGCTCATACTGGCTACGGGAACGAAACACAGAAGCCTGGGACTTGAAGGCGAGGAAGATCTTATCGGCAAGAGCGTGCATTTCTGTGCTGTCTGCGACGGCAGTTTCTACAAGGACAAAAAGGTCGTCATGGTGGGAGGAGGCAATTCGGCATTCGTCGAGGCGAATCTGCTTGCGGACATCGTGAAGGAGCTGGTGATGCTTCAGGATCTGCCGGTATTCACGGCCGATCAGAAACTTCAGGATCAGCTGAATGCCAGGGGAAACGTCGAGAAGCATACCAGTACCAAAGTACTTGAATATGTCACGGAGGGCGGAAAGCTGACAGGCGTGAAATATGAAGAGAACGGCGAAGTCAGGACCGCAGACTGCGACGGCGTATTCCTGGCCGTGGGTCTTGTTCCGGACAACGGAAGATTCGCGGATGTCGCGGATACGGACCAGAGGGGATACTTCATTGCGGATGAATACGGAAAGACGAAGAGCAGCAACATCTTCGTCGCCGGGGACTGCCGCACCAAGTCTCTGAGGCAGGTGGCGACAGCCTGCTCGGACGGAGCCAATGCGGCGATAGAGGCCTGCAACCGTCTTAATTCCTGAATTATGGAAACAGAGGGATATGTCTTCAGATGATATATCCCTTTTATATTGGTTTTGATAGAATTGAGTAGGGAGAATCATCATGAAAAAGAATAATTCAAGACTGCGTTTCTGGATCCTGGTATGGGGTCTTGGAATCATAGGCCAGCTGTGCTGGAACATCGAGAACGCGTGGTTCAATACCTTCGTATATGCCAAGATCGCCAAGGATCCGACGATAATCTCGTGGATGGTGGCGATATCGGCGATAGCTACGACGATATCCACTTTCCTGTTCGGTACTTTGTCTGACAGGAGCGGAAAGAGGAAGCCTTTCATGGCTTTCGGATACATACTGTGGGGCATATTCACGATACTCTTCGGTACGACGGAATTCATCACCGGAGGAAAGCCCACCGCGACTGCAGGCGTGCTGATGTTTGCGGCAACGGCGGTAGTGCTGGCTGATGCCCTGATGTCTTTCTTCGGTTCCATGGGCAACGATGCCAGCTTCAATGCCTGGCTCAACGACATGATGACCGAAGAGAACAGGGGAAGCATCGGTGCGGCACTGGCTACCCAGCCTATCATCGGTACGATAATCGGAACGGTCCTGGGAGGTCTTCTGATAGGAGCCAACGACAACTACATGCGTCTGTTCGTGGCTTTCGGCGGAATGGCGATAGTATTCGGAATACTTTCGCTGTTCATGGTGAACGATGCCGAAGATCTCAAGCCTAACAGACAGGGAAGCTTCTGGAAGCAGCTTTTCAGCGCTTTCGACTACAAGGCTCTGCTGGAAAGAAAAGAGCTCCTGTGGGTCTTTCTGGTCCTCACGGTGTATTTCGTGGCTTTCAATGTCTACTATCCTCACGTAGGCAACTACATGATCTACTACCTGGGTTTCGGTGCAGATGACATCGGCATCATCCAAGGCATCGCACTGTTATTGGGCATGCTGTCGGTCATACCGGCATCGAAGCTTCTGAACAGGGACAAGTTCGTCCTCGCTGCTTCCATCTCCATCGTCCTTTCGATGGTCGGCGTGGGAACGCTGGGCGTGTTCGGACGTCCCGAATATGTCGATCCGACAACGATACTGAACTGGCCGTTATTGATCGGTCTGTTCTTCTTCGGCTGCGGATACATCATGTTCATGCAGGTGACATCGGTATGGATGAAGCAGCTGTTCCCCGAGGAATCCAAGGGACAGTTCGAAGGATTCAGGATCATCTTCTTCGTGCTTATTCCTTGGATCGTTTCGCCTTTCATCGCCAACCCGATCATCAAGAACAACGGCGAGATCCTCGACAGCAACGGTCTCACGGCCTATCTGCCAACACACGTGCTGTTCCTGGTATCGACGCTGCTGATACTGCTGACATTCATACCGCTGCTTCTTGCGGCTAAACAGAGGAAGGAAAGATAAGATGCTTTACGTACTCATCGTACTGTTGCTTGTCGCTCTGACAGTCCTTCAGATCATCGCGAAGAAGTGCCTCGATCTGATCATCAGGCCGGTAAGACACAGCGAGGAAGAGATAATCAAGGGAGAGACCGACGACGGTTTTGCGGATTCCATAGAGAGATACGAGAAGGAATGGAAGAGGGA
>JAGACP010000135.1 GCA_017614055.1 Erysipelotrichaceae bacterium
CCGCTGGCTCTGGTGTAGACTGACGAGCTCTGCACATAGGCTCCGTATTTCGCGATGTTCTCGGCGATGGAGGCCATGACTTCGTCAAGATCCTGGGTCTCAAGATCGAGAGAGGAAGTAAGGATCAGTTTCTTGTTTGCAGTGAGAGTGTTTTCGCTTTTCGCATCTTCATCGCTTGCATATGAGCTTGACGGTTTAGCGTCATAGTCGCTGATGTAGCCGTCTGATGCCTCATACATCATCGAATCGCTGGCGTAGTATGCTCCGTTGGAGCCTCCTGCCGCACTTTTTCTGAACATCTTCGGCATGACGGTGACCACCATCATCAGCACAACGAATGCGCTGACTGCCTTCAGAACGTTAGGCAAAGTGAATATGCTTCTCTTCCTGTTTCTTTTTGCGTGCGCTTCTTCGATATATTCGTCTTCGATCATTCCGATCGCATCTGCCATTTTATCTGCCTTCATAATATCCCTCCTTTATCAGATATTCCTTCAGACTGTCTCTTGTGCGTTTCAGCATCATCTTGACCTTGCTTGAAGAATAGCCGAATCTTTCCGCAATGTCTTCCACGGATTCGAAATACCAGTAGCGGCATACGAACACTTTCCGCTGTTCGGGTTTCAGATCCGCGAGGAATCCGTTGATGCTGTCGGCGAGGACCTGGGCGTCGAGCTGTTCCTGGAAATCCTTGCCGTCAGGAATGCACTGCTCAAGTTCTTCGAAGGAAAGAGTGACCTGGCCTCCGCCGCGTTTCTCGGCATTCATGCTGCGCCATTTGTTGAGAGACAGTCTGCGCGTTATCTTGCCGATGAATGTCGAAAGGTTGAGCGGATGGTGAGGCGGGATCGCTTCCCAGGTGGCCAGATAGGTGTCATTCACAGATTCCTGGGCATCTTCATTGTTGCGCAGGATGCCGTAGGCGATGGAGTAACAGTAGTTGCCGTACTTGTTCTGCGTCTCTGTGATGGCTTGTTCATCTCTGTTCCAGTATAGTTCCACTATCTGCAAGTCTTCCATGTTTTCTCCTTTCAACTATCTACTAACGGTTATGGCCTTTCAGGTCACATTTATTTGTCTTTCTGCACCTTGTTCTGGATGCGGTAGAGATATTCGGTATAAAGGTAATTCTCGTAAAGATATCTGATCGTGGCGTGTCCGCTTTCGATCAGTTTCGCCTGAAGCAGCTGGTCGTCGACCCAGACCCATGCCAGCAGACGGTCGAACTTGTCGTATCTTTCGGAATGGGGATCGATCTCCAGAACGATCTTGTAGGCGCTGGAGAGTTTCTTTTTCGTGAAGCTGTTGGCTGCTTCGTAGCCTTCCTGGTCGATCTCGGGGCAGTCGACCGCCAGGAAGCGGCAGATGACTTCCTGTCCGTCCACGGAGAATACCGCGGTGTCGCCGTCGTGGATATAGAGAAAACGAGCGTTCAGTTTCTCGGTGTTCTGGGCCTGGACGATCTCAATCTTGTTTCTGTTGTAGTAACGGTATGCCACCTGTCCGAGGGATATCGCCACGAAAGCGAGCGCAGCGACGATCTGGGCTATGCGGTAGTCCGTATATTTTCTGTTTCGTTTTTTCACTCTTTTATTATAGATTAAAAAATCAGCCTCACAATGAGCTGATTTCTTTGAGCATCTCCTGAAGCTGTTCCTCGTCCAGACACACATATCCTCCGGGGTTCTGTTTCTTGGAGGTCATGTGGACCTGTCCGCTGCCGCTGATCGTTATGACGTCTTTTATGTTCGAGACTCTCACTCCTCCTCCCGGAAGAAGCTGGATGGAGTCTCTGTATTTATCGTTGAGGATCCTGATGTTCCTGCATCCTTCAACGATCCCGGGGTAAGCCGTTCCGCCTCCGGTGAGTATCCTGTCTATCCTGCATCCGATCAGCTGACGGACCGCTTCATCCTGATCCTTTATTTCGTCGAAGGCCTTGTGGAAGACGGCTTCCTTCCTGTAGAGATGAATGAGTTCAGCCATCCTTTGGGTTCTTGGGATATCCGCTTTATTGTTCGCATCAAGGAAACCGAAGACGATGCCGTCGGCTCCCGCTTCCAGCATCATTTCCGCATCTTTCCGCATCGTTTCGTATTCAAGATCGCTGTAAAGGAAGTCTCCGCCCCTCGGTCTGCACATGCAGCACAGAGGAGTGCCGATCGTTTTCTTGAGCGTTTTTATCGTCTCGATGGACGGGGAAAGACCGCCCAGTTCAAGAGCGCTGTTCAGTTCTATCCTGTCGATGGGATACTTTGAAGCGATGATCGCATCATCGATGTTTCCGATGCAGATCTCTATCTTTATGCCGTTAATCATAATCTAATTATATGACGAAACTATATGATAAGATGAGATTGTAACGGGAGGACACTCATGCGCAGCACTGTCAGATTGCCTGAAGATTATATGGAGATCGGTTCGATGGACCTGCAGAAGGACATGAAGACCGCCGTTCTGGTCAATGTCATGGCGATAGTCATGTGCATCGTTCTGCTGATCATATTTTTCATCATGAGACCTCTTGATCCAATGGAAGGCATAGAGATAGACATAA
>JAGACP010000136.1 GCA_017614055.1 Erysipelotrichaceae bacterium
GAAAAGTATCGCGGCAAGAAAGACCTGAACGACTATGCGCTGTGCAATCTGGACAAGAACTATGCCGAACTGACATACATGCTGCAGGGAAGCTCCAATATCCCGATCGATACGATCTTCGAGCAGCTTAAGCAGAATTTCGGCGAACAGGAACTGGCATATATCAAGTGCTACTATTCCGCAAGCGCCAGCGAAAGACTGGAAGACGCCATCAACGGAAAGGTGGACAGTCTCAACCTCGTTAGCAGGGACTGTCTCGAGTATCTCAGGACAAATCTTTACAAGTATTATCCTGATCTGGGCAATGTGGATTATGATGTCCAGGAACTTGATCCCGACACGGCTCCGGCCACGGCGATCGCCTACTACTGGCCGTCTCCGGTCGACAACTACGACCAGAACATCATCCGCACCAATCCGAACAACATGCGTGCGGGCTATGAGACATACGGAACGCTTTCGCATGAAGGATTCCCGGGGCATCTTTACCAGCATGTCTTCTACTACAAGACGAATCCTCACAACTTCAGGAGCGTGATAGGCTTCATCGGCTATACAGAAGGCTGGGCGGTCAATGCGCAGAAATATGCCTACAAGTTTGCAGGCATCGATGACGATGCCGCGGCTACGGCTCTGTATTTTGAGGATGCGTACTACTTCCCTCTGTATTCGATCATCGACATCGGCGTCAACTACTACGGATGGACGGCGAAGGACATCGTGAAGTACTTCGAGGATTCGATGCTGTTTGAATTCAGCGAGGAAGATGCGGGATTCTTCAGGGATTTCCTTATCGAGATGCCTGGCGTATACTGCTCTTACGGCATCGGTTCGAACAATTTCGTGACCCTGGAATCTTACGCAAAGAGTGCGCTGGGCGACAAGTTCGACTATGTGCAGTATCATGAAGCGCTGCTGAAGAACGGACCGCTTCCGTTCAATATCCTGCAGTGTGCCGTGGACGAGTATATCGAAAACAATAAATAAAAACTGATGCGATGCATCAGTTTTTTTATGTAACTTTGCAGAAGGGAAAGGGGTGCGCCATTCAGGCGGCATCAGGTATTGTAAGAACGAACAACAAAGAAAACGGATACGGATCTTCTACAAAGTCAACATCATGACGAGGTCGTTGAAGTACAGTCTTCCGATCTCGTTCACCAGCATCTTCATGCTCAGACTGATGAGCATCGTCAGTATCGCAATGGCTATGTATATGAAGCTGATGAGATCTCTGTCTTCCTGCATCTTCTGTCTCCTCATATCATAATTCACGGATATTATTCAGATTCCTAGATGAATGTGTTTTTATATCATCTGAAAAGATTTCATGAAAATGAATGTAAATGGTTTTTGTGCCAAAAACAGGATTTACGGGTCTGTCTGCTGTGATAAAATTAAATCAGAAGAATAATATGAAAAAGCAATCGGCAGTATATTTTAAAGATTATTGTTGAAGAAATAATGCTTTTGATATTGAGAAAGGAATGACTATGGAATTAAAAACCCCGCTTTATGATGAACATGTTTTGCTGAAGGGAAAGATAGTTCCTTTTGCGGGCTATCTGCTTCCGGTGCAGTATGAAGGCGTCATCAAGGAACATCTGGCAGTCAGGAAAGAATGCGGCATGTTCGACGTATCGCACATGGGAGAGATCGTCTTCAGGGGAGAGACGGCACTGGCAAGCCTCAATCACATCCTGACCAATGATTTCACCAACATGCCTTTAGGCAAGGTAAGATACAGTCTCATGTGCAACAGCAACGGCGGAGTCATCGACGACCTGCTGGTATACAAGTTCGCCGATGATTATTACTATGTCGTAGTCAACGCCTCCAACAGGCACAAGGACTTCGAGCACATGAAGAACAACATCCTCGAGGGAACCACCATCGAGGACATATCCGACAGCATCGGCCAGATAGCTCTGCAGGGACCGAATGCGGAGGCCGTCATGAAGACATTGCTTCCGGAAGAAAGCATCCCTCAGAAGTACTACACGGCGATCGAACATGTTGACATAGACGGTACCGACTGCATGATCTCCTATACGGGCTATACGGGAGAGAAGGGATATGAGATCTATACCGACAATGAAGGCATAGTGAAGGTCTGGAGACTGCTGCTTGAAAAAGGAAAAGACTTCGGTCTGATCCCTTGCGGACTCGGCGCAAGAGATACGCTGCGTCTTGAAGCGGGCATGCCTCTGTACGGTCATGAGATGAACGACGAGGTGACTCCGTTCGAAGCTGATCTGGGCTTCGGCGTCAAGATGGCCAAGGAAGAGTTCATCGGAAAGAAGGCTCTGGAAGAAAAGGGCGAACCGAAGATCGTAAGAGCAGGTCTTCAGATAATCGACAAGGGCGTCATGAGAGAGCATCAGGACATCTACGTGGGCGACAGACTGGTGGGTCATACCTCATCAGGAACATATTCGCCGCTGCTTGAGACGTCCATCGCCCAGGCTCTGATCGAGAAGGAATACAGCGGACTGGATACCGTAGTCGAAGTCGACATCAGAGGAAGAAGAGTAAAGGCAAAGGTCGTGAAGATGCCTTTCTATGACAGATAAACATTATTTTAAGGAGGAGAGAAAAATGTTTAAAAATCCTGAAGAATTGAAATATGCGAAAACACACGAGTGGCTGAAAGAAGAAGGTGATGTCTGTGTCGTAGGTCTTACCGACTATGCGCAGGATTCGCTGGGCGATATCGTATTCGTCAATCTTCCGGCTGTCGATGATGAAGTGAAAGCCGGCGAGTCTTTCGGCGATGTCGAGTCAGTCAAGGCTGTCAGCGACGTATTCTCGCCTGTTACCGGCAAGGTCGTCGAGATCAACGAGGAAGTCGTGGACAATCCGGCGCTGGTCAACGAGGATCCGTACGGCGCATGGCTGATCAAGGTAGCTGAAGTTTCGGAGAAGGACGAACTGATCGGAAGCGAAGAATATGCCGCCCTCTGCGAGGAGGAACATTGATGGGATACGTCCCGGATTCGGCGCTTAAACAGAAGGAGATGCTCAAGGTCATCGGCGTGGATTCCGTCGATGATCTTTATCATCAGGTCCCCGAGGAAGTGAGACTCAAGGATCTGAACATCCCCGAAGGAAAAAGCGAACTTGAAGTATCAAGGATCATGAAAGGCCTTGCGGCAAAGAATGTCCATTATTCTTCGGTATTCAGAGGCGCAGGCTCTTACAGGCACTACATACCAGCGATCGTCAGGGGCATAACCTCGAAAGAGGAATTCCTTACGGCATATACGCCTTACCAGGCGGAGATAAGCCAGGGCGTGCTGCAGTCCATATTCGAATATCAGACGCAGATCTGCGAACTGACGGGACTGGATGTGTCCAACGCATCGGTCTATGACGGAGCGGTGGCGGCTGCCGAAGCCATCTTCATGTCTCTTGAAAGAAACAAGAACGAGGCGATAATCGCGGGAACCATCAATCCCGAGACGCTTGAAGTCATAAAGACATACTGCGAATCAAGGAGCGTCAAGCTTATCGTCCTTGAAGGCGAAGGTTATAAGACGGATATCGGAGAACTCAGGAAACATCTCAGTGAACAGACCGCATGTTTCTACGTGCAGAGTCCGAACTATTACGGAGTGATAGAGGATGTCGAGAAACTGGCTGAGGCGGTACACGAATATAAGGCGAGGATGATCGAGGGAGTAAATCCTATATCCCTTGGTCTTCTCAAGACTCCGGGCGAGATGAATGTCGACATAGCCGTAGGTGAAGGACAGCCTCTGGGCATGAGCCTGGGCTTCGGCGGTCCGTACCTCGGCTTCATGGCCTGCACGAAGGAACTGACAAGGCGTCTTCCCGGACGTATCGTCGGTCAGACTACTGATTCTCAGGGCAACAGATGCTTCGTGCTGACCCTGCAGGCCAGGGAACAGCACATCCGCCGCGAGAAGGCTTCCAGCAACATCTGTTCTAACGAAGCTCTCTGTGCGATGACCGCATCGGTGTATCTTGCGTCCATGGGACCTTCAGGTCTTGAAAAGGTCGCAAGGAGCTGCCTGAACAACGCCCATTATCTGGAACAGGAACTGGCGAAGCTCGGTTTCGAAAGAGTATCGAAAGACGAATACTTCAATGAATTCGTAACCACCTGTCCGATGGATCCTGCAGTCCTTGAAAAGAAGCTGTCGGAAAAGGAGATACTTATGGGCCTTGTCCTGAATGACAGGATACTGTGGTGCGCTACCGAACTTAATGACAGGAATGACATAGACGGTCTGATCGAAGCGATCAAGGAGGTTATCTGATGAAACTGCTGTTTGAAGAAAGCTCACAGGGAAGACATCTCGATCTGATCCCTGACTGCGATACTCCTGAATACAGACTGTCCGATGACGCTCTGAGAAAGAGACAGGCAAGGCTTCCTGAACTTTCGGAAGTCGATCTGTCCAGACACTACACGCAGCTTGCGAAGCAGACCCACGGCGTGAACGACGGTTTCTATCCGCTGGGTTCGTGCACGATGAAATACAATCCGCGCATCGATGAAGAGATGGCCGGTCTCGAAGGTTTTGCGGACATCCATCCGCTGCAGGGACAAGATTCCGTACAAGGTTCTCTTGAAGTCATATACAGGACCAAGGAACTGCTTTGCGAGATCACCGGCATGGACGACATGACGCTGCAGCCTGCTGCAGGTGCACACGGCGAATATACCGGTCTTCTGCTGATAAGGAAATATCATCTTGACCGCGGCGATACGGAAAGGGTGAACATCATCGTTCCGGATTCGGCTCACGGAACCAATCCGGCAAGCGCCACGATGGCGGGCTTCAAGGTCATCAACGTTCCTTCGAATGCCGAAGGAGGCGTGGATCTTGACGAACTGAGAAAAGTCGTAGGCAAGGATACCGCCGGACTGATGCTGACGAATCCCAACACGCTGGGTCTTTTCGATCCGAACATCCTCGAGATAACGAAGATCATCCACGAAGTGGGAGGCCTGTGCTACTACGACGGAGCGAATCTCAACGCCATCATGGGAAGAGTAAGACCGGGAGACATGGGCTTCGACTGCATCCATCTGAATCTGCACAAGACCTTCGCTACGCCTCACGGAGGAGGAGGTCCGGGAAGCGGCCCTGTGGGATGCAAGGAATTCCTCAGGGATTATCTGCCGGGCAAGATGACCGGAAAGAACGAGAACGGTTATTATCTATATACGCCTGCCAAGACGATGGGACAGGTCAGAAGCTTCTATGGAAACTTCCTGGTCGTCGTCAAGGCTCTGACTTACATACTCACTCTGGGAAAGGAAGGCGTCAAGGAAGCCAGCGGCAAGGCTGTGCTCAACGCCAACTACATGAAGGAGAGACTCAGGAAGTACTACGATGTCGCCTATGACACCACGTGCATGCATGAGTTCGTTCTCTGCCTGGAAAGGCTCAAGAAAGAGAAAGGCGTTTCTGCGATGGATGTGGCCAAGGCAAGCCTGGACTACGGCATTCATCCTCCTACAATGTACTTCCCGCTGATCGTCCACGAGGCATTGATGTTCGAGCCTACGGAGACCGAAAGCAAGGAAGTCATCGACGAGGCTGTCGATGTCTATGTCGAGATCTACGAGAAGGCTCAAAGCGATCCGGAGTATCTGCACAGCGCTCCGCATCACTGCCCGATCACCAGACCTAACGAGACCGAGGCCGCAAGAAATCCGATACTGAAATATGAATGGCAGGATTGATCATCTTTATGTGATCGATACCAGTTGCAAAGTACCTTACCGCAATCAAGCTCTTGAAGAATATCTTCTGGATCAGGTGGATAGCAAGAGCTTGATTCTTTATTTGTGGCAGAACCAGAGGACTGTCGTCATCGGCAAGAATCAGGATGCTTTCAACGAATGTAACATCGAAAGACTGGAGAATGACGGCGGATATCTGGCAAGAAGGCTTTCCGGAGGCGGAGCCGTGTATCATGATCTTGGTAATCTCAATTTCACTTTTCTTTCCCACAAAGTTAACTACGATGTGGACAGACAGGACAAAGTCATACTGGATGCGATGAACAGGCTGGGATTCGATGCTGAAAAAAACGGAAGGAACGATCTTCTGATAGACGGAAGGAAGTTCTCCGGACATGCGTACTATTCCAGAGGCGACAGGTGCTA
>JAGACP010000137.1 GCA_017614055.1 Erysipelotrichaceae bacterium
GACAGCGATGATGAATGCGACGGAGATCAGGTCGGCAGAACCAGCGATGAACTTGTTGACGAATTCATCTTCCTTCATGCCGGCGATCAGACCGATGACGATGGCCATGATGAAGAACAGAACGGCGCCTTCATCGAAGTACCAGTAGCCCATCGGGATGCCTTCGCCCATGATGACCTCAGACCAGCCTGCGAACAGGTTTACTCCGTAGTCTTCCCAAGGCAGGAAGCCGCAGATCATGACAACGAATGAAAGACCGAAGATCCAGAGGATCAGCTTCTGCTTTGAAGTGAGAGTAGCGTCAGCGGCAAAGCCCTTAGAGAACTCTTCTTCCTGGATCTTCTGCTCCTGCAGAGAAAGGAATGTAGAGCCTTTTTCGGCCTTGACTTTCTTCGCATATTTCAGAACGAAGTACAGCGCTACGGCATATGATGTCAACCAGAGGACTACGCCCAGGGCGATCATCGTGCCGACGTTTACAGAAACGCCTACAGATTCGCATGCGGCAACGGCAGCCATCGTGCAGAACGGGTTGATGGTGGAACCAAGAACGCCTACGCCTGCACCGAGAGCTACGGCGATGGCACCGGTAAGGGTATCCATGCCTGCTGCGACCATGGTGGCGGCCATCATGATGTAGAACGGAACAGTCTCTTCGCACATACCGTAGGTAGTACCGCCGATAGAGAATACGAACATGACTGCAGCGATGAGGATCTCTTCACGGCCGTTGAGTTTGCGGACCAGCGTAGCGATACCTGCGTCAAGAGCACCGGTAGAATTTACGATTCCCAGGAATCCGCCGATGCAGAAGATGAAGGCGATCAGGTCGGCGCCTGCGCCTGCGGCATCAGAGAAGCCATCTACTACCGATCTGATGATGGTAGCGAACGAAGCAGGTGCAACACCGCTGTCGGGTACAGCTGCTGAAACGACCCATGACAGCACTGCGAGTGCCAGGATCATTAAGACAAGGATCGTGAAAGATGTCAGCATCTTTCTTTGTTTCTTTTCCATTTTTTCCTCCTTAAATAAATATAATAACCTCTTCCATCATATGAAGACGTTTATTACCTTACGCATGGATGATCGTGCCGGTCTTGCCCTGAAGCGCATCCTTGGCTTTTTCAAGCGAAGTGATGAGCGCTCTTCCGTTTTCCGTATTCTCTACGTACTCGATGCAGGACTCGACTTTAGGAAGCATGCTTCCCTTGGCGAAATGACCTTCCGCGATATACTGCTCAGCCTCGGCAAGAGACATCTCGTCGAGATCTTTCTGCTCAGGCTTGTTGAAGTTGATAGATACTTTCTCGACCGCCGTCAGGATCACCAGCATGTCGGCCTTGAGATCCAGGGCGAGCTTTGAGGAAGCTCTGTCTTTGTCGATGACGGCAGCTACGCCTTCGAACCAGCCGTCAGCCTTGACGACAGGTATTCCGCCGCCGCCGACGGTGATGACGATGCAGCCTTCCGATACCAGTTTCTCGACCGTTTCCAGTTCGACGATCGATACAGGTTTAGGTGAAGGTACGACTCTGCGGTAGCCTCTTCCGGCATCTTCGACGAAGGTGTATCCCGTCTCCGCGACGATCTTCTCCGATTCTTCCTTGGAATAGAAGGAACCGATAGGCTTCGTCGGATTCTGGAAGGCAGGATCGGCCTTGTCGACTTCGACCTGTGTCACTACGGTGGCTACAGGCTTGTCTATGCCTCTTTTCTTGAGTTCTCTGCCTATGGACTGCTGCAGATGATAGCCGATGTATCCCTGGGTCATGGCTCCGCATTCAGGGAACGGCATGTCCGGAGTTCCTCCGACCTTGTTGTGGGAATTCTCGAATGCGAGGTTCACCATGCCTACCTGAGGTCCGTTGCCGTGTCCTACGACGACATCGTAGCCTTCTTCGACCAGGTCCACTATCGTTGAAGCGGTCTTCTTGACCAGTTCAAGCTGCTCCTGAGGGGTGTTGCCGAGGGCATTTCCCCCCAGTGCGATAACAAGGCTCTTTCCCATGTTATTTCATCGTGGCATACATGACGGCCTTGATGGTGTGCATCCTGTTTTCGGCCTCATCGAATACCTTTGACTGTTTAGACTCGAATACTTCGTCCGCGACTTCCATCTCGGTGACGCCGAACTTCTCGGCGATGTCGGCACCGATGGTGGTGTTGGTGTCGTGGAATGAAGGCAGACAGTGCAGGAATATGGCGTGCTCGTCGGCGTTGGCCATGACTTCCTTGGTCACGCGGTAAGGCTCGAGGAGTTTGATCCTCTCTGCCCAGATCTCGTCAGGTTCGCCCATGGATACCCAGATGTCCGTATAGATGACATGTGCACCCTTGGTTCCCTTCATGACGTCGTCGGTCAGGGTGATCGTAGAGCCGTTCTCGTCGGCGATCTTCCTGCAGGTCTTGACCAGTTCTTCCTCAGGCATCTGCTCCTTAGGTCCGCAGGCAACGAAGTTGATGCCCAGCTTTGCGCAGACGACCATCAGCGAATTGGCGACATTGTTTCTCGCATCGCCCATGAATACCAGCGTCTTGCCTCTCATGTCGCCGAAGTTTTCTTCTGCGGTCATGATGTCCGCCAGCATCTGGGTCGGATGGAACTGGTTGGTCAGGCCGTTCCATACAGGAACGCCTGATTTCTCGGCGAGTTCCTCGACGATGGACTGGTCGAATCCGCGGTATTCGATACCGTCATACATCCTGCCCAGGACTCTGGCTGTATCTTCCAGGGATTCTTTCTTGCCCATCTGTGATGAACCCGGATCGAGGTAGGTGACACCCATGCCCAGATCTCTGCCGGCCACTTCGAACGAGCAGCGTGTCCTGGTAGATGTCTTTTCGAACAGCAGAACGATCTGCTTGCCTTTGAGATAGTCGTGCGGAACGCCATTTCTCTTCATGTTCTTGAATTCTTTGGCAAGATCCAGCATGTAACGGATTTCAGCAGGTGTGAAATCCAGCAGTTTCAGGAAACTGCGTCCTCTTAAGTTAACTCCCATTTTATTTCTCCTTTTATCAGTCTTCTCTAATCAGCGGCATGGACATGCATCTAGGTCCGCCGCGTCCCCTTGACAGCTCGGCGCTAGGTATGGTGATGACGTTGAGTCCCTTTTCACGGAGTATCGCGTTGGTGACGTCATTCCTCTCGTAGCAGACGATCGTACCCGGAGCTATGCACAGGGTATTGGAACCGTCGTTCCACTGTTCCCTGGCGGCAGCGATCATGTCGTCGCCTCCGCAGTAGATCAGTTCGACGTTGTCGACGCCGGTATATTTCTCCAGGATCTCCTCCAGGGTGTTCTCCAGACGTTCGATGTGCAGATCGTCAGGGTTGGCGTCGCTGCGGGTCGTCGGCGTGATCTCGTATACTTCCAGCGGTCCGATGATCGCAGGGTGAACGGTATACTTGTCGACGTCGATCCTTGTGAATACGGTATCCAGATGCATGAAGGCACGGGTTGCCGGGATCTTGAACGCCAGCACGGTGCGGATCTTGCAGTCAGGATCGTTGAACAGGTTCCTGGCGACCATCTCGATCGCGTCAGGCGATGTTCTCTGCGAGATACCGATCGCCAGTACGGTGTCCGTCAGGTTGAAGACATCGCCGCCTTCGATGCTGGCATGCATATCGCGGTCATAATATCTCTTGATCAGACCTGCGAAATCAGGATGATACCTGAAGATGTAGTCCGCATAGATCGTTTCCCTGTTGCGGGTAGGGTAGTGCATCTTGTGAAGGAACACACCGTCTCCGACAGAAGCGAACGGGTCTCTCTGGAAATACAGGTTCGGCATCGGGTCGACGATCAGATCGTCATCCGGTGCGACGCGGTCCTGCAGGGAATACTTCTTCGCAGAATCGCCGATCTCCTTGAGGGTGATGCCTTCCATGGTCTTGAGCACGAGCTCTTTGCCGTGGAAGTTGTCGGTCATGTACTTGTACAGCTTGTCCTGCCATCTCTTGGTCTTGATGTTTCCTTCCTCGAGCCACTGGTACAGGAACGGTTCGATCAGTTTCGGATTCTGTTCAAGAACTTCCGTCATCAGATCTTCGAGATATACGACTTCGACGCCGTTGTCTCTCAATACCTGGGCGAAAGCATCATGTTCCTCCTGAGCGACCTTCAGGAACGGAATGTCATCGAACAGCAGTTCCTGCAGACGATCCGGGGTAAGATTAAGCAGTTCTTTTCCCGGACGGTGAAGTAAAACTTTTTTAAGCGGTTTTATTTCACTGGTAACGTGAATACCTTTCATAATTCTCCCTTCCATTATGATGAGATGGACATATGTAAACGCTTTCAGTATCCATCGTTTTTCTGTATTTTTATTTTAACAATAAAGATCGCTTCAAGATAGGACAAAATACAAAGAAATAATTGTATAAATCTGTAAATTAAAGGGACATCTTTAGATATCCCTTGAAAAATGGCGTCCATGAAGGGATTCGAACCCTTGACCTGCCGCTTAGAAGGCGGATGCTCTATCCAGCTGAGCTACCCAGTCGTTTTCAAATGACTATTAAATTATAATACAAGAGTCCAATAATTGCAAGTAATAATCTAGATAAAGGACATACCTTTA
>JAGACP010000138.1 GCA_017614055.1 Erysipelotrichaceae bacterium
ATACAGGGGCGGAGATGTTTTTTATGTATACGGAAGTCCGTACAGGCTGGTCAGATCAGTAGGCAAGAAAGGCTTCAGCATAAGAGAAAATACCATATATCTTTCATACAAAGACGACAGCGAAGACGGCATCAAATACCTGTACAAGCAGCTCGACAGGCAGCTGCTGCAGAAGGCCGAGGTGCTTGTGGACAGGTACAGGGAAAGCATACTCGCCGACTACGGATATGAACTCAGGCCCGAGCTTCAGGCGAAGATCATGAAGTCCAGATGGGGCGTGTGCTATATGAAAAAGAACAGGATAAACATATCCTCGTATCTGATCCATTATCCCCTGGACTGTCTTGAATATATCGTGGTCCACGAGATGACGCACTTCATCATTCCGAATCATTCAAAGAGGTTTTATCAGATCGTAGGCAACAACATGCCGGGCTATAAAGACATCGTAAAAAAGCTCAGGACATGAAAATATTTACATGTGCCGTTTCACTTGAAAGAGATAATGCTTAGTTGTTAGAATTATAGGTAGAAAAGGTAATTAATAATATGAAAGAGTTATTAATAAGGGACAATTCTATCTTGGGGGTTAATGGCTCTTTACTTGTGTTTTGCTGATATTTCTTTTTCATGGTGGACGTAGAAGCGTTCACTTTTTTATTGGCCTGATAGGAGGATATGGCGATGGACCAGACAATGAATGAGACGCTGCTGGATGCCTGCAGCAGCGACAAGCTCGACGTAGCGAAGGAAATGATAGAGAAGGGAGCCGATGTCAACTTCAAGAACGGCGACGGCAGGACCTGCCTGATGAGGGCGTCCAAGAGAGGATACGAAGATATCGTCGACCTGCTGCTTGAGAACAACGTTGATGTCACGGCAAGAGATAAAAACAACGATACGGCCCTGATGGGGGCGGCGAAACACGGATACCTGAATATATGCAGGAAGCTCGTGGAAGCCGGAAGCGACGTGAACGCTCACGACAACAGCGGCAGGACTTCGCTGATGAGGGCGGCCCTGCTGGGTGAGACCCATGTCGTGGAGTATCTGGTGGAACACGGGGCGGATATGGATCTGATTGACGAGAAGGGCAGGACGGCTCTGATCGATGCAGTTAATGCTTTCAAGGTTGATGTGATACACTATTTATTGGCAAAAGGTGCCAATGTGAACAAGAGAGACAATGAAGGCTGCACATGTCTGATGAGGGCATGCTACAGCGGGAATGCCGATCTGATATACTTCCTGCTGCAAAGATGTGCCGACAAGGATGTCGTGGACAACGCGGGAAGGACCGCACTGCAGTATCTGCGCAATGTGGATGACGAACAGCTGAAGCAATTACTTAAGTAATAAGGGGAGATAAATATGAAGGAATACTTATCAAAAGACATTAGAAACGTTGTGTTGCTGGGACATTCGGGTTCCGGCAAATCGGCTCTGGTAGAAGCGGCTCTGTTTCTGACCAAGGCCATCGACAGGATGGGAAAGACCACAGACGGCACTTCGGCCATGGACTATGATCCGGAAGAGGCGAAGAGAGGTCTGTCGGTATTCACGGCTCTGGGACCGGTCGAGTGGAAGAACACCAAGATCAACTTCATCGATACGCCGGGATATCTCGACTATGTAGGCGAGAAGGTATCCGGTGCGGCAGTGGCCGATCTGGCAGTCGTACTGGTATCAGGCAAGGACGGCATCGAATCCGGTACGGAGAGCGCCGTCAAGCTGTGCAGGAAGAACGGTCTTCCTACCGTGTTCTTCATCAACAAGATCGATGACGAGAATGCGGATTTCGAAAGAACAGTAGGAGAACTCAGAGATAAATTCGGTTCATCGGTCGTTCCGTTTGAAGTTCCGACCATGGACGGCAAGAAGATGACCGGTTCGGTAAAGGTATTGGACGACAGTTCAAGCCCTCACTATGACCAGATCGCGGAAGCCATCGCTTCGGCCGATGACGCACTGATGGAGAAATTCTTCGAAGGCGAAGCATTCACTCCGGAAGAGACCAGCAAAGGTCTCAAGCTCGCTCTGCTTTCAGGCGATGTGAAGCCTGTATTCGCAGGAAGCGCCGTCAATTCGCAGGGCGTCGAGCAGCTCCTCGACTTCCTCAAGGAGAACGCTCCGACATATGTCGAGAAGGGAACTGTCAAGGATACTGCCGGTACGGAACTGAAGACCGATGATTCGGAAGTCTTCTCCGCACTGGTGTTCAAGACGGTGGTAGATGCTTTCGTAGGAAAGATCTCCTATGTCAAGGTCATGTCAGGAACTCTGGCAACAACCACTCCTTTATACAACGCCAAGAAGGACCAGGCTGAAAAAGCCGGCGGTCTGTTCGTAATACAGGGCAAGCAGCAGCTTCCAGTAGAGAAGCTTCACTGCGGCGACATCGGCGCATTGACCAAGCTTGCCGAGACAGAGACCAACGATACTCTGTGCACCAAGGACAAGAAAGTCGTTTACGCCGACATCGAATATCCTCGTCCTATGCTGGGAATGGCCGTATCGCCAAAGACCAAGGACGATGAAGACAAGATGTCAGACGCTCTGAAGAAGGTCCTGATCGAAGACAAGTCTCTCAACTTCGTAAGAAATGCCGAGACGGGCGAGCAGGTCCTCTATGCCGTAGGCGACCAGCAGATCGACGTCGTCGTCAGCAAGCTCAAGAGCCGCTACAAGGTCGAGATCGAGCTCAAGGAACCTAAGGTACAGTACCGTGAGACCATCAGAGGCAAGTCCGAGGTCCAGGGCAAATACAAGAAGCAGAACGGCGGTGCAGGCCAGTTCGGCGATGTCTGGGTAAGATTCGAACCTAACCCTGATTCAGAAGACATGGTATTCGCGGAAGAGATCTTCGGCGGTGCCGTTCCTAAGAACTTCTTCCCTTCAGTCGAAACAGGACTGAGAAACTGCATGAGCAAGGGTCCTCTTGCCGGATGCAAGGTCGTAAACGTCAAGGCTACGCTGTATGACGGATCATACCACCCGGTTGACTCTAAGCCTAACTCATTCGAAGCAGCCGCAAGGCTGGCATTCAAGGCCGGCATTCCTAAGGCCAATCCTATCCTTCTCGAACCTATCGGAAAGGTAACGGTAATCTGTCCTGAGGAATATACGGGCGATATCATCGGCGACTTCAACAAGCGCCGCGGCATGATCCTGGATACAGGTTCCGCCGAAGCGGGCGAAGCCAAGATCGAAGCCGAAGTTCCGATGGCAGAGATGCTGAAGTATGCGACCGAGCTCAGGTCCATGACCAAGGGCAGAGGCACATACGTCATCGACTTCGACAGATACGAACCGGCTCCGCAGAACGTCACCGACAAAGTCGTTGCCGCTACAGCTGCCGAGAGAAAAGACGAAGACGAAGATTAATAGCAGACATAATGAAAGGGACAGATCATCGGATCTGTCCCTTTTCTTTTTACATGTTGTTTATGTCAGTTCTGCATAGAAGCCTGAAGCTTGACCTTGAACTGCATCTCCTGTTCGTTCCTCATGGCTTTTACCGTAATCGAGTCTCCTACGGATTTTGTGTCGAGTACTTTGGACAGGTCGGCGTATGAGCTGATCTTCTCGCCGTCGATCTCGACGATGACGTCGCCTTCCTGAAGGCCTGCGGCTTCGGCTGAGCCTCCGGCTATCACTTCGGAGATCAGTACGCCTTCGGAAGTATAGTAGGACGAAGAAGTATATACTCTTACGCCCAGGGCAGCCCTGTCTTTGACATAGCCGTTCTGCACGAGTTCGTTGATGATCCTTACGACCGTGTTGGCCGGTATGGCGTAGCCCATGCCTTCGACCGTCGTCGTGTATGAAGATGATTTCTTCGCATTGACGATGCCTATGAGATCGCCGTTGATGTCGAACAGTCCGCCGCCCGAGTTGCCTTCGTTGACCGCCGCATTGGTCTGGATGACGTTCATGTATACGTTGTTGATGTAGATCTCTTTTTCAAGGGCGGAGACGATGCCGTCGGATACGGAGATGCCCAGTCCCAGAGGATTGCCTATGGCTATGACATCCTGTCCGAGCATCAGTTTGTCTGAATCGACGAACGAAGCGTAAGGCAGTCCGTCGGCTTCGATCTTCAGTACGGCAAGATCCGTCCTGGTATCGTAGCCTATCAGTCTTGCGCCGTATGTC
>JAGACP010000139.1 GCA_017614055.1 Erysipelotrichaceae bacterium
CCAATGGCCGCCGACTTTGATTTCAAGAACGGCTCCATCCATGCGATCTATTACTTCGACAAAGACGAACAGAACAAGATCGATTCGTTCAAGAGACGCTACAGAGCATGGGAGGATGAAGGTGAACATGGAGATCCTCCGAGACTTAAGGCATACAGCGACATGGCGGAAAAGGAACAGCGCTTTGCCGCAGACATCGAGAAGATCGTCGATACGACAGACATACCGCTCACCGTAGTTCCCGATACAAGGGAAGTGGACAGAAAGAGCAAGCATACATACCTCTCCGACAGCAACTTCCTTCACCTGTATGATTTCGCCGTTGCACTGAATGCAAGGTATTCCTACAAAGGCATGGAAGAAGACGTGGAGACTGAGCAGCTGGAAAAGGAATTCGAGGAACTCTCGCTCGAATATCAGCTTTCAAACATCAACCAGGCAAAGAACTTTTCCAGATATCTCGATGCCCTGGGATGTTTCTATACGGACCGTCCAGTCGATTATGAGATGGTATCGTCGTTCATCAAGGAACAGACCGCAATATTCGCGCCGATGGAGCATGAACGCTGGATCAAGGAACATCTCTCCATGGCATGGAGAAGCGGAGAAAAATATAAGACAATGGATATCCCGAAAGAGATCCTCGACAGATACGGTGACGAAACGGCAGCCCGCAAGGCTCTCCGCGAACAGTTCCGCATGCATGAACTGGCTATGGACGGAAATCCGACGGAAAAAGAGATATACGATCATTTCGACGCCCTTCCGGAAGAAGAGAAAGAAAAAGACTACGAGCCGTTCAACAGCATGCTCAAGCTTATCAGGAAGTTCGACGGTCTGCGTATCTATAAACTTGACTGATTTAATATTGGAGGTATTGCCAAATGGAAACAAAACTTGTTCCCGGTGTGGGACGTCTGCCTTGCCCGGCATACAGAGGAGACGGACCATACGTGTTCGTCAGCTATGCACACGATGACCACGACCTGGTCTTCCCGGAGATAAAACGATTCAACGATGCCGGATTCCACGTCTGGTATGACGAAGGCATCGCCGCCGGAAAAGAGTGGTCGGACGAGATCGCCAACGCACTGTCGGGCTGTACGGTCTTTGTCGTGATGATCACCCCGACATCCGCGCCGCGGCCCAACGTTCTCAATGAGATAGAATATGCCCTGGACGACGACAAGCCTTTCCTTGCGATCCATCTGCAGGAAACGGAACTGCCTCCGGGACTCAGGCTGCGCATAGGCAGAAAACAGGCTATCCTCAAATACAACATGACCGATGATGAATACGAATTCAAATATATCGAAGCATTCACCAGAAACGGACTTGAAAGATCCGATGATACGCCTGCTTCGGAAGCTCCCGCAGATACATCTGTGTCAGAAACTCCCGTTCAGAACAAGACCGCATCTGAAGAGATATATGACGATTCCCCGGAAGATGCGATAAAAAGAGCCAACGGGGATCTGGTACGTGTTGCCGGTTTTGACGTTGAGCATGGCCTTCTGAGAGGATACTTCGGAACGGATAAAGATATCACCGTACCTCCTTTCGCAAGGGTCATCGGAGCCCGCGCATTCGACAGATGCAGTTCATTCATCGAGTCTGTCGATCTCAATAAAGCGGCGCTGATGATCGCGGGACCGTTCGGAGTGTTCTTCAACTGTCCAAATCTCAAGACAGTGAAGATCCCGGAAACAGTCAGCGAAGTGACCCCGAACATGTTCCAGCACTGTCCCAACCTGACGGTCTATGTACGCAGAAGTCAGGTTTCTCCGGACTTCGAAGAACGCTTTACCGGAAAGAGTATCGTCTATCTGGACGAATAAAAAAACATAAAGAATACAAAGAGCTGACCATGTCAGCTCTTTTTTCATTTATCTGTTTCTCGACTGTTTCAGATATATCGCCAGCACCTGTATGTCGCTTGGATTGATCCCCGATATCCTCGAAGCCTGTCCGAGCGATGATGGTCTTATCTTGTCCAGCTTGGCTCTTGCCTCCAGAGCAAGATTGTCCAGATGCAGATAATCGATGTCATCAGGAAGCTTCACGTTGTCTATCTTCAGCATGCGTTCAGCCTCTTTCCTGGCCTTCTCAATATATCCTTCATACTTGACTTCTATCTCTACCTGATCGGCGATCTCTTTCTCATATGATTCGCGGAGACAATCAAGCAGCTGTGACAGCTTGACTCCAGGCCTCCTTAGAAGTTCATAGGCATTGTGCGAACCAGTCTCGGACATGAATCCCAATCCTTCAAGATAGTCGTTGATGCCAGTCTCCTTGTCTATCCTTGCGTCTTTGAGATATTCCTTGAGTTTTTGGATCTTCTCCATCTTCTCAAGATACTTCTGATATCTTTCTTCGCTGATAAGCTTGTTTTCATAGCCGTACCTGATCAGCCTCTGGTCGGCGTTGTCGTGTCTCAGCAATAGTCTGTATTCAGCCCTTGAAGTGAGAAGACGGTATGGTTCATTGGTTCCCTTGGTTACCAGATCGTCGATCATGACGCCGATGTAGGCCTCGTCCCTTTTCAGGATGAAAGGTTCTTCCCCGTCCAGTTTCCTTCTGGCGTTTATTCCGGCCATAAGACCAAGACCCGC
>JAGACP010000140.1 GCA_017614055.1 Erysipelotrichaceae bacterium
ATCAACGAGATGATGGGCAATTATGATACAGTCAAGCAGGATAAGAATTTCGAGTTCAATCTTGACAATGAATATGTGAGAGCCCCTCTCTATTCGACGGAATATGAGAAGAAGTTCCTTTATGAACCTGATCCGATGCCGCCATACTGGGCAAATCTTGAAGGCTACATACTGTCTGAAGCTGAAGCCTGGGCTAAAGCCAATGGCGTTAGTCTGAGTGTCAGTGTAATAAATATGGGTGAACCAGGTTTTGACGCCAGCATGGAAGGTCTGATCGTGGATCAGTCAGTAAGATATGGCGCTCTGATATCCGAGTATCATTCAGGTTCGGTAACTCTGATGGGCGTAGCTGAAGTTGACGAATCCAAGATGGTTCCTGATTTCGTAACACACAATTATGAAAAAGCCGAAGACTGGGCAGAAAGATACGGTATTCCTATCTCTATCAGCTGGGATGATGATGCCGAAGGAAAGGTGGGAGATGTCGTCAAGCAGGATCCTAAACCTTACACAAGCATAGATGACTGTGAAAAACTGAAGATAACCGTCAAGACGAAGGTATATGACATCAGATTCAACAGCAACGGCCACGGAAGTGCTCCTGGTGCATGGTCAGTTGAGATTCCAAAGGATAGTGACGAGAGTCTGCCATGGCTGAGTTCTGTCGTGGAAGGCAGCGATACATACAACTTCCTGGGCTGGTATACTGACAAAACAGGCGGATCAAGAGTGTACTCATCCTATGATGTGAGCAGTGATGTTACGCTTTATGCACATTGGGAGCGGGTACATGAACATACCTGGGAGGTTGTTACTGAAGCAACGTGCACAGAAGCAGGTCTTAAGAGATGCACACAGTGCGAAACCACTATGGAGATTCCGGCATTAGGCCATGATTATAAGTGGGATTCCGGATCTGATGCAACATGCACAGATGATGGATCAGTCACATACAAGTGTTCTAGGTGCGGAGCTACATACACGGATGCCATTCCTGCACTGGGACATGACTGGGTCGATGACCTTGACGATGATGGTAATCCTACCGGAGGAAAGCACTGTTCTAGATGCGGCATCGCTTATACCGAGTAGCATTTTCCGGGAAATAATTTTGTGGAAATAAAGGCTATAAATGGGATTTATAGCCTTTTTTATGCATGAATCAAGGTTTTATGTGAAACACCGATAAGCGTTGAATATGGTATGATCAAAAAGTGCAGTAAAATAGGCGTTTTCTGATAATTTGGTGTTGAAAAACTGAAAATATAATCATATAATATACGAGCGCTTGCGAAGATATGGAAGATTGCTGGCACACTGATACCTGTGTGATAGTGTGACAACCAGGGAACTTACATGGAGCGAGTTATCCTTATAAGGATTAATGGAATATAGGAGGAAAATTCTATGGCAAAGAACAACGTAAGAATCAAATTGAAGGCTTACGAGCACAGATCATTGGATGCGGCTACGGAGAAGATCGTGAAGGCTGCTGAAGATGGCGGTGTTAAAAAGGTCATCGGACCTATTCCGCTTCCGACAGAGAAGCAGATCATTACTGTCCTGAGATCCGTACATGTAAACAAGGACTCCAGAGAGCAGTTTGAGATCAGAACGCACAAGCGTCTGATCGAGATCATTGGGCCTAGCGCAAAGACGATCGATGCCCTCAGCCGTCTGGAGCTGCCCAGTGGTGTAGATATCGAGATTAAACTGTAAAGAAGAAAGGTGACATCATGAAAGGAATACTTGGAAGAAAGCTTGGTATGACTCAGGTCTTCACTCAGGATGGCGATCTTATTCCGGTAACTGTGATTGAAGTGGAACCGAACATGCTTCTTCAGAAGAAGAACGTGGAGACAGACGGTTACGAAGCGCTTCAGCTGGGTTACGAGCAGAAGAAAGAGAGCCGTGCTACCAAAGCTGAAATCGGCCACGCCAAGAAGGCTGGCACAGGTCCTGCCCAGTATGTCAGAGAAGTAAGATCTGACGAGATGGAATATGAAGTTGGACAGGAAATCAAAGTTGATATCTTTTCCGCTGGTGATATGGTAGACGTTACCGGTATCTCAAAGGGTAAAGGATATACAGGTGCAATCAAACGTTATCACCACCATCTGATCAATGAATCACATGGTGCCGGTCCGGTCCACAGACACGTAGGTTCTATGGCTACGACGGGCAGAAACAACTGCCGTGTCGAGAAGAACACGCCGATGCCTGGACAGGACGGAGGATTCAGAACTACCAACAGGAACCTTGAGGTCATAAAAGTAGACGCTGATAAGAATTACATGCTCGTCAAGGGCAACATACCTGGTCCTAAGAAGGGTCTGGTCGTAGTAAAGACCACCACGAAGAGGATCAAGCATGTGGAGCCCAGAGTGCTGTTAAGTAAGGAGGCTGCATAATCATGAAAGTGGATGTACTTGATTTAACCGGCAAGAAAGTCGGAAGCGCAGATCTGAATGATTCAGTCTTCAACTGCGAAGTGAACGAACAGGCGATCTTCGATGCGCTGCTGAGACAGCAGAGTTCATGGAGACAGGGAACGCACAAGACCAAGACCCGTGCCGAAGTGTCAGGCGGCGGAAAGAAGCCGTTCAGACAGAAGGGCACAGGACGTGCAAGACAGGGTAGTACGCGTGCCGTTCAGTACAGGCACGGCGGTATCGCCTTCGGTCCTGTTCCTAGAAGCCACACCTTCAAGCTCAACAGAAAAGTAAGAAGACTGGCTCTGCGTTCAGGTCTTACCCTGAAGGCCAAAGATTCCAATCTGATCTGCGTCGAGAACGTGGAGATGAAGGAAGCCAAGACCAAGGCGTTCGTCAATGTGCTGAATGCGCTTGGCATCGACAGGAAGGCGCTGTTCGTGGTCGATACCGAAGAGAATTTCGACAACGCGTACATGAGCCTGAGAAACCTCGGCAACGTGGAGATGGTGAATGTTGAAGGGCTCAACATCTACGATCTGCAGAATGCCAACAAGCTGGTTCTGACAAAGGCCGCTGCTGAAAAGATCGGGGAGGTATTAAGTAATGAGTAACGCTAGAGACGTCATTATCCGTCCTCTTGTAACAGAAAAGACGATGGGCTCCCAGGACGGCAACAACACGGTGGTGTTCGAGGTCGCTAAGGGAACCAACAAGATTCAGATCAGACAGGCTGTTGAAGAGATCTTCAACGTCAAGGTCGAATCGGTCAACGTAGTCAATCAGAAACCAAGGCCGAAGCGCATGGGCAGATACGTTGGCAAGACGAACCATCTCAAGAAAGCTTACGTAAAGCTCAAGGATGGCTACAACATCGACATCCTTACCGATAAGTAATCGGATGTCAAACTATCGGAAGAAAAATGCTATTTCCGGATAATCGCATTGGGAGGAATCAATAATTATGGCTATCAAATCTTATAAGCCTACTACTCCTGGAAGACGTGGAATGACCACCCTGACCTTCGAAGAGATCACCAAGACAAAGCCAGAAAAGGCTTTGACCCAGATCATCAAGAAGACGGGCGGAAGAAACAATACAGGAAGGATCACGACCAGACATCATGGTGGTGGGCATAAGCAGCAGTATCGAGTAATCGATTTCAAGAGAAACAAGGACAATGTCCCGGCAACTGTAAAAGCGATCGAATACGATCCTAACAGAAATGCCAATATCGCCCTGCTGTTCTACGCAGACGGCGAAAAGAGATACATCCTGGCACCTAAAGACCTGAATGTAGGAATGAAGGTCGTATCGGGTGAGAAGGCTGATATCAAGACAGGCAACGCCTGTGAACTCAGGAACATGCCTGAAGGTACGATCGTACACAACATCGAGCTCAAGCCTGGTAAAGGCGGACAGCTGGCAAGGGCTGCAGGCGCAAGCGCACAGATCCTGGCGATCGAAGACAAGTATACGACTCTGAGACTCGCCTCCGGTGAAGTGAGGAAAGTCCTGAGCAACTGCCGCGCGACGATCGGCACAGTGGGCAACGAAGACTATTCGCTGGTCAACTGGGGCAAGGCCGGCAGGAACCGCTGGAAGGGCATCAGACCTACAGTCAGAGGTTCGGCGATGAACCCTGTGGATCACCCTCACGGCGGCGGCGAAGGCAGATCGCCTGTCGGACGTAAGTCGCCTATGACTCCTTGGGGCAAGAAGGCCATGGGTGTCAAGACTAGAAAGCACAAGAAGGCTTCCAACGATCTGATCGTCAGAAGAAGGAACGCCAAGTAGAAAGGGGAAGAGAAATGAGTAGAAGTTTGAAAAAAGGACCATTCGTCGACGAGCATCTGATGAAGAAAGTCGAAGCTCTCAACGCAAGCGGCAAAAAAGAAGTCATCAAGACCTGGTCTAGAAGATCTACGATCTTCCCGGCATTCGTTGAACATACATTCGCCGTATACAACGGCAAGGAACATGTTCCTGTGTATGTCACCGAGGACATGGTAGGACACAAACTCGGCGAGTTTGTCATGACCAGAAAGTTCGGCGGCCACGGTTCGAAGGCCGACGACAAGAAAGCGTAAGGAGGTTCATATGGCTAAGAAAACTGTTGAAGAAGTCAAGGCTGAACCTCGCGACGTGAAGGCTACAGCAAGAACGGTCAGAGTCACATCCAGAAAAGCGAAGCTGGTCATGGACCTGATCAGAGGCAAGGACGTCAAGGAAGCCAGAGGCATCCTGAGTCTGCTGCCTAACAAGACGGCAAGGATCGCCTTGAAAGTATTGAAGAGCGCATGCGCAAACGCCACGCACAACTTCCAGATGGACGAGGAGAAGCTGTACGTGAAAGAGTGCTACGCCAACGAGGGTATCACCATGAAGAGATACATGCCTCGTGCAAAGGGTTCTGCTTCCCCGATAATGAAGAGAACGAGCCACATAACGATCGTGGTTGCTGAAAGATAAGGAGGAAAACAATGGGTCAGAAAGTTAGTCCGGTTGGATTGAGGGTCGGCGTTATCCGTGACTGGGAATCCAGATGGTATGCCGAAAAAGAATATGGCGATTTGTTGTTAGAGGATGTTGCCATCCGTAAACTTATCTTCAAGGAATGCGCAGACTGTCTGGTTTCGCGCGTCGAGATCGAAAGAAGCAAGAATCGCGTTAATCTGATCATCAGGACCGCTCGTCCGGGCATGTTCGTAGGTTCCGATGGTTCGAAGATCGAAGAACTGAAGAAACAGCTGACGAAGCTGTCTGCCGGCAAGGATATCAACATCAAGATCGTGGAAGTCGCAAACCCTGATCTGGATGCCAGACTCGTCGCACTGAAGATCGTCAAGATGCTGGAGGAAAGACAGTCTTTCCGTACAGCTCAGAAGCGTGCGATCCAGCAGACGATGAGAGCCGGAGCCAAAGGTATCAAGACCGCCGTCTCAGGAAGACTGGGCGGTGCCGATATCGCCAGAAGCGAGGGTTATTCGGAGGGTTCCGTATCACTGCATACGCTGCGTTCCGACATCGACTACGCCTGGGAAGAGGCAATGACAGCCTACGGCAAGCTGGGTGTAAAGGTCTGGATCTGCAGAGGAGAAGTGCTGCCTGGCGAAATGGTCAAGGAACCTGAAAAGCCGAAATCAATGGGCAACCGTTCGAATCGCGACAGAAGGCCTAGAAGAGACTACAACAGACAGGAAGCGGCTGCTCCTATCGAAGAAGCGAAGGAAGCACCTGCTGAGGCTCCTGCTGTTGAGGAAGTCGCAGCAAAGGAGGATGAATAATTATGTTGATGCCAAAAAGAACTAAGTATCGTCGTCCTCATCGTCTGTCTTACGAAGGAAAGTCTAAGGCAGGCAGAGAAGTAGTGTTCGGCCAGTACGGACTGGTAGCCATGGAAGGCGGATATGTCTCATCGAACCAGATCGAGGCAGCCCGTGTCGCCATGACCAGATACATGAACCGTGGCGGACAGGTCTGGATCAAGATCTTCCCGCAGATGGCAAGAACCAAGAAACCGTTGGAAGTACGTATGGGATCCGGCAAAGGCGCACCTGAGGGTTGGGTAGCCGTTGTCCAGAGAGGAAGAGTCATGTTCGAGATCGGTGGCGTAGATGAGGCCATCGCCAGAGAGGCTCTGAGGCTCGGTGCCAACAAACTGCCGGTTAAATCCAAGTTTGTGAAGAAAGGTGAATAGTCATGAATATCAAGGAAGTAAGAGAAAAATCATCTGAAGACCTGAAGAAGGCCCTGGATGAAATGAAAGTTGAACTATTCGACTTGAGATTTGCCAGAGCTACAGGCTCTATCGACAACCCTATGCGCATCAGAGATCTCAAGAAATCCATCGCGAGAATACTGACGGTGCTGCATGAAAGAGAAAGCGAAGTAAAGGAGGGTTAATCAATGGAAAGAAACAGACGCAGAACATTGATCGGAACAGTAGCTTCCGACAAGATGGACAAGACCATCGTCGTTGCCATCAACGAAAAGAAGAACCATCCTTTATACAACAAAGGAACGAAATTTACCAGAAAGTTCAAGGCTCATGACGAGAACAACGAAGCTCACACAGGTGACCTCGTCGAGATCATGGAGACCAGGACGCTGAGCAAGGAAGTGCACTTCCGTCTGGTCAGAGTCATCGAGAAAGCGGAAGTTCTTTAGGAGGCTGTTATGATTCATAATGAGACAAGATTAAGAGTTGCTGACAACACAGGCGCCAAGGAACTGCTGGTCATCAGATGCCTGGGCGGTTCGATGAGGAAGTACGCCAACATCGGCGATGTCGTCGTATGCTCAGTCAAGGACGCCACCCCGGGCGGCACGGCCAAGAAGGGCCAGGTCGTCAAGGCGGTCATCGTCAGAAGCAAGTATGGTATCAGAAGGGAGAACGGTTCATTCATCAAGTTCGATGACAATGCAGCCGTTATCATCAAGGATGATAAGACTCCGCTGGGAACACGTATCTTCGGCCCTGTGGCCAGAGAGCTCCGTGACAAAGACTACATGAAGATCGTGTCTTTGGCATCGGAAGTATTGTAGGAGGAACTTATGAAGATCAAAAAGGGTGACAAAGTAAAGGTTATCGCCGGGGACGACAAGGGTGTCGTAGCGGAGGTCGTAGCGGCTCTTCCTAGATCAAACCGTGTCATAGTAGAAGGCGTCAACGTGAGAAAGAAGCATGCGAAGCCTTCCAACATGTATCCTGACGGCGGTATCGTCAACAAGGAGATGCCGATCAGCGCTTCGAACGTACAGCTGGTCGACAAGAAGAAAGAGAAGAAGAAAACTTCCAAGAAGTCTGTAAAGGGGGCTAAGAAATAATGAACCGTTTACAAGAGAGATATATCAAGGAGATCAGACCTGAGTTGATCAAGAAGCACAACTACAAGTCAACGATGGAATGCCCGAAGGTCGAGAAGATCGTCATCAACATGGGCGTAGGCGAAGCGGTTGCAGAGCCTAAGCACCTCGAGGATGCCGTAGCTGAACTGACGATGCTGTCGGGACAGAAGCCGATCATCACCAAGGCAAAGAAGTCCATCGCGAACTTCAAGCTGAGAGAAGGCACGCCTATCGGCTGCAAGGTCACTCTCAGAGGCCAGAGAATGTATGAATTCCTGGACAAGCTTCTCAACATCTCGCTGCCTCGCGTAAGAGACTTCAGAGGCGTAAGCAATACCGCCTTTGACGGAAGAGGCAACTATACCCTGGGTATAAAGGAACAGATCATATTCCCTGAGATCGAATATGACAAGGTAAGCAAGGTCCGCGGCATGGACATCGTCATCGTCACATCCGCAAAGACCAACGAGGAAGCCAAGGAACTGCTGACAGAGCTTGGCATGCCGTTCGCAAGATAGAAAGGAGAACTTAACAGATGGCAAAAACTGCAATGAAAGTAAAGGCGCATCGTCCGGCTAAGTTCTCTACAAGAGCTTACACAAGATGCGAGAGATGCGGAAGACCGCACTCTGTATTGAGAAAATATAAACTGTGCCGTATCTGCTTCAGAGAACTGGCTTACAAGGGCCAGATCCCCGGAGTCAAGAAGGCCAGCTGGTAAAGGAGGGTAAAATCAAATGACAGATCCAATTGCTGATATGCTCACAAGAATCAGAAATGGCATTGCTGCCGAGCACGACACTGTCGTCGTTCCTGCAAGCAAGATGAAAGTCGAGATTGCCCGCATCCTTAAACAGGAAGGCTACATCAACGGCTACAAGGTCGAGGGTGAGACAGCCAAAGACAGGACTATCACGGTAGAACTGAAGTACGGACCGGACAACCAGAAGGTCATCACCGGTCTCAAGAGGATATCCAAGCCGGGCCTGAGGGTCTATGCCAAGGGCGGCAGCGTTCCAAGAGTGCTGAACGGTCTGGGTATCGCGATAATTTCCACATCCAAGGGTCTCATGACCGACCGCGACGCGAGAAAGAACAATCTCGGCGGCGAAGTCATAGCCTACGTGTGGTAAGCGGAAGGAGAATCTAATGTCACGTATCGGAAACAAAACGATTACCATTCCTGCCGGATGCGAGATCAGCATCTCCGACAGCAATGAGGTGACGGTAAAGGGTCCCAAGGGAACTTTATCACGTCAGTTCTCTCCACTGGTCGAGATCAAGGTGGATGGAACGGAAGTCAACTGCGTAAGAGCCAATGAAGAAAAGCACACCAAGCAGCTTCACGGCACTACCAGAGCATTACTGAACAACATGATCGTCGGTACTACCGAGGGCTTCTCCAGGACTCTGGAGATAGTCGGTATCGGATACAAGGCCACGCTGGAAGGCAAGGTCCTCGATCTTGATCTGGGTTATTCCCATGACATCAAGTATCCGATCGAAGACGGTATCACGATCGAAGTACCGAATCCGACGACCATCGTCGTTTCGGGAATCGACAAGCAGAGAGTCGGCGAAGTCGCCGCTCAGATAAGAGCCTACCGCAAACCTGAACCTTACAAGGGCAAGGGCATCAGGTACAAGGGCGAACATGTCGCTCACAAGGAAGGCAAGACGGCTGTGGCCGGTGGCGCATAATAGTGGGAAAGGAGCAAAGATATGTATTCTAAACAAGATAAGAACAAAGCTCGTCAGAGAAGACATGAACGTATCAGAAACAAAGTTTTCGGTACTGCTGAATGCCCACGTCTGAATGTCTACCGTTCAAATGCCAACATTCATGCCCAGATAATCGACGATGAGAAGGGCAACACGCTTGTATCCTGCTCGTCAGTCGAACTCAAGCTGGAAAACGGCGGCAATGTGGAAGCTGCCAAGACAGTAGGAACCAAACTCGGCGAAAGAGCCAAGGAAAAAGGAATCGAGAACGTTTGCTTCGACCGTGGCGGTTATCTGTATCACGGCCGTGTCAAGGCGCTGGCTGAGGCAGCCAGAGAAGCCGGGCTTAAATTCTAGGGAGTAACGATATGGAAGAAAATACTAACGTTGTTAACGAAGTAAAGACTGAAGCTCCAGCAGCCGAAGCCAAGAGCGAAGGCAGAAGGGAATTCAGAAGAGACAATTCTAGAAGAGGAAACAACAACCGCCGATTCAACAAGGAAGTCAAAGAGTTTGAAGAGAGAGTCGTTCAGATCAACCGTATCTCCAAGACCGTCAAGGGCGGACGCAAGATGAGATTTGCGGCCATCGTCGTGGTCGGAGACAAGAAAGGCCGCGTAGGCTATGGTCTGGGCAAGGCCAACGAAGTCCCGGATGCCATCAGAAAGGCTACCGAGACGGCCAAGAAAAACGTCAGGAGGATTCCACTGGTCGACGGATTCCGTACGATCCCTCATGAGACGACAGGAAGATACGGTGCAGGTGAAGTCGTGCTTCGTCCTGCAGCCGAAGGTACCGGTATCGTAGCGGGCGGCGTCGTGCGCGCCATCCTGGAGCTTGCCGGTGCTACCGACGTCATCACCAAGTGCGTCGGATCACGTACGCCGATCAACCAGGTGCATGCGACCATGAAGGCTCTGAGCGAACTGAAGACAGTCGAATCAGTAGCCAAGCTGCGCGGCATCAAGATCGAGGAAGTACGATAGGAGGTGTGCGATGAACTTACATGAAATGAAATACAATGACGGTGCAAGACACACCACGAAGAGACTCGGCCGCGGCCAGGGCTCCGGCCAGGGCAAGACTGCCGGCAAGGGTCACAAGGGACAGAACGCCAGATCCGGAGGCGGCGTAGCCATCGGTTTCGAAGGCGGACAGACTCCTATCTACAAGATCCTGCCTAAGAGAGGCTTCACCAACATGAACCGTCTGGAGTATGCCATCGTGAACCTCAGCGATCTCAACAGATTCGACAACGGCACGACTGTAAACTACGAACTGCTTAAGCAGGCCGGCATCATCAAGAAGCCGCTTGACGGCTTGAAGGTGCTGGGCAACGGCAAGCTCGAGAAGAAGGTCAGCGTTGTCTGCAACAAGATCTCCAAGTCAGCTCAGGCTGCAATCGAAAAGGCAGGCGGCAAAGTAGAGGTGATCTAAATGTTCAAAACATTCATAGATTTCTTCAAAAACAAAGATCTGCGCAAGCGTATACTGTTCACGCTGTTCATCCTGTTCATATTCCGTCTGGGTTCGTCCATTCCGGCACCGGGCGTGAATACGACGCTGATCAGCCTGAGCGCTAACTCGCTGCTCAACATGATGAACATCCTGGGCGGCGGCTCCATCGAACAGATGTCGATATTCTCACTGGGCGTATCGCCGTACATCACCGCCAGCATCATCATCGAACTGCTGGCGATGGACATCATCCCTGCCCTGACCGAAATGGCCAGGTCGGGAAAGAAGGGCCGTCAGCAGATGGACCGCATCACCAGATACCTGGCGGTAGTCATGGCTCTGGTGCAGGGCTACTTCATCGTCCAGTATCTGGACCATGCGTATGCCGACTACGGTTTCGTCCAGAATCCGGGATTCACATCTTATCTGTACATCTCCGTGATCTTCACGGCGGGTACGATGCTGGTGCTGTGGCTGGCAGATCAGATCACCACCAAGGGCGTGGGAAATGGTACTTCAATGATCATCTTTGCGGGTATCGTGGCCGACATGCCCAACACGTTCAGAACAGTCTATGAAACGTTCCTGGGCGAGAATGCAACATCGACATTGGGTGTCGGCGGCTTCATCGCCTACATCGTCATGTTTATCGCGATCATCGTTCTGGTCGTGCTGATGCAGCTGGCGGAGAGAAGGATCCCCATCCAGCAGTCATCATCGCGCGCACTGAACAAGACCAAGGGCGATCTAAACCATCTGCCTCTGAAGGTCAACTCCGCATCGGTAACTCCTGTCATCTTCGCTTCGGCGCTGATACAGGGACCGCAGATCATCGCTTCCTGGATCAACCAGGATGCGTACAACTGGCTCTCGGGCATTGCGGATTTCACCAGTCCGCTGTTCCTGTGCTTCTACGGAATGCTGATCATCCTGTTCACGTTCTTCTATACCAACCTGACCATCGATCCGCAGAAGACGGCCGATGATCTGGGCAAGAACGGACAGTACATTCCGGGAGTTAGACCCGGAACGGAGACGAAGAACTACATTTCGAAGGTGCTCAACAGGATCACCGTCCTGGGTTCGCTGCTGCTGACCTTCATCGCTCTGCTTCCGTACGTTACATCGATCGTGACGGGACTGTCACAGAGGGCCGCCGTCGGCGGTACCGGTATCATCATCGTCGTCGGTGTCGCGATGGATACGATCAAGCAGATGAAGTCGCAGATGACTTCGAAACAGTATAAGAGCTTTGTAGGCAAATAGGAGGAAAGATGAATCTTCTGATAATCGGAGCACCGGGTGCCGGAAAAGGCACGATGTCTGAAAGGATCATGGATGACTATCATCTGATCCATGTTTCGACGGGCGACATGCTCAGGGCGGCGGTCAAGAACGAAACGGCCGTAGGACTCAAGGCGCAGGAATACATGAACAGGGGAGAACTGGTTCCCGACGAGATAATCCACGACATCATCGTCGAGAGATTCTCTCAGGACGACATGGAAGCGGGCTTCCTGTTCGACGGATATCCGCGCACCTATGCCCAGGCTGTCGATCTGGATGAGATCCTGAAGCAGCTCGGCAAGAAGCTGGACTGCGTGATCAACCTGAACATCGAAGATCAGGAGCTGATCGAAAGGATCACCGGCAGAAGATTATGTCCTGCCTGCGGCGAGATCTACAACATCTACACCAAGCCAAGCAAAGTCGAAGGCGTATGTGACAGATGCGGTGAATCGCTGATACAAAGAAAAGATGATAATCTGGAGAGTCTGCAGGTCAGACTGTCCGAGTATCATAAGAATACTCAACCGGTAATTGAGTATTATCAGGAACTCGGTATCGTTAAAGATGTCGATGCGTCTAAGGACAAAGAAGACGTCTACAGCGATATCAGGGATATCCTGGAAGGGTTGTGTTGATGATTTCGATCAAATCGCCCCGCGAGATCGAACTTATGGACATTGCCGGCACCATCGTGGCAAGAGTCCATAGGAAGATGAAAGAGGTCATCAGACCGGGTATATCGACACTGGAACTGAACCGGATCGCCGAAGAGGTCATCCGGGAGAACGGTGCGACCCCGTCATTCAAGAACTATCAGGGCTTTCCATGCGCGGTATGCACGTCGGTCAACGACATGCTCGTGCATGGAATACCCGATCATACGATCCTGAAGGACGGAGACATCATCACAGTCGATGTCGGCGCCTGCTACAAGGGCTATCACGGTGATTCAGGCTGGACGTATACCGTCGGCAGCGTTACCGATCCGAAAGTATTGGAGCTGCTGAAGGTAACCGAAGAATCGTTGTATGTAGGACTTGAACAGGTGAAACCCGGAAATCACATCGGCGATGTTGCCAATGCGATTCAGACTTATGTCGAATCCTACGGCTTCTCGCTTCCGAGTGAGTACACCGGACATGGCATAGGCAGAAGCGTTCACGAGGATCCCTACGTTCCCAATGTCGGGAAGCCGGGGACTCTGGAAGTGCTCAGAAAGGGCATGTGCATAGCGGTCGAACCGATGGTATTCATGGGTTCGGCGAAGTGCTACACCCTGCCTGACGGATGGGGAGTGAAAAGCTGCGACCATTCGTGGGCTGCGCACTATGAACACACTGTCGCCATTACGGACGATGGTTGCAGGATTTTGACAAAGGAGGACTGATTATTTGGCAAAACAGGATGTAATCGAAATCGAAGGTGTCGTAACGGACACATTACCCAATGCACAATTCAAGGTGAAACTGGAGAACGGTCACGAGATTCTTGCTCACGTTTCTGGTAAAATCCGCATGCACTACATTCGCATTTTACCAGGGGATAAAGTGACGGTAGAGATTTCACCCTATGACTTAACACGTGGGCGCATAACGTATAGATTCAAGTAATCTAGGGAGGGAAAACATGAAAGTCAGACCATCTGTAAAACCAATGTGCGACAAATGCCGCGTCATCAAGCGCAGAGGCCGCGTAATGGTTATTTGTGAAAACCCTAAACACAAACAGAGACAGGGTTAAAAGGGAGGAAAGAGTAAATGGCTCGTATTGCTGGAGTTGACATTCCTAACGACAAGCGCGTAGTAGTGTCACTGACTTATATTTACGGTGTTGGATTGACCACAGCCAAGAAGGTTTTGGCTGAAAACAATATCTCCGAAGACATCAGAGTCAAGGATCTGACGGATGACCAGATGAACGCCATCCGTAAGTCGCTGGAAGACTACAAGCTCGAAGGCGACCTCAGAAGAGAGACTCAGCTCAACATCAAGCGTCTCATGGAGATCGGCTGCTACCGCGGCATCAGGCACAGGAAGGGCCTTCCTGTCAGAGGACAGAGGACCAAGACCAATGCCAGGACGCGCAAGGGTCCTAGAAGAACCGTGGCCAACAAGAAGAAGTAAGGAGGATGAACAATGGCACAGAAAGCAAAGACGACGCGCAAGAAGCGTGTCAAGAAGAATATTGCCAGTGGCGTTGCACATGTCCACTCAACATTCAATAACACTATCGTAACCATTACCGACGACGCCGGTAACGTAATAGCCTGGTCAAGTGCAGGCGCACTCGGATACAAGGGTTCGAGAAAGTCTACCCCTTATGCCGCACAGCTGGTTTCCGAAGCTGCAGGCAAGACCGCCATGGATCATGGCATGAAGAAGGTCGACGTCAACGTCAAGGGTCCGGGTCCGGGCAGAGAAGCTGCGATCAGAGCACTGGCTACCGCGGGACTGGAGATCACTTCGATCAACGACGTGACGCCTATTCCGCACAACGGCTGCCGTCCACCTAAGAAGCCTAGAGGATAAGGAGGAGACATATGAATAAATTTGAACGTCCAAAATTTAAAGTAAGTGAATATGTTGAATCTGATAATTACGGCAAATTCGTGATATCTCCTCTGGAAAGAGGATTCGGCACCACCCTGGGCAACGCATTGAGAAGAACGATGATCTCCTCACTGCCGGGTGCTGCAGTATACTCGATCAAGATCGACGGAGTGTTCCATGAATTCTCTTCGATCAAGGGCGTCAGAGAAGATGTTACAATGATCATCCTCAACATCAAGGATCTCATCCTTGATATAAACGATGATGATGTATATACATTAAGGGTATCCGCAAAGGGTCCGTGCACGGTCAAGGCAGAAGACATCATCCTGCCGGCCGGCGTGGAGATCCTGAATCCCGAGCTTGAGCTTGCGCACCTGGACAAGGGCGGCGAACTCGACATCGAACTGCTTGCGAGAAAGGGCAGAGGCTATGTCTCCGCCGAAGAAAACAAGCAGCGGTACCAGGGTTCATCGCAGGGTATCGGCACGATATATACGGACTCCATCTATACTCCTGTAGTCAAGGCCAACTACGCAGTCGAACCTACGCGTGTGGGACAGTCTGCGAAGTATGACGAACTGACCATGGAAGTATGGACCAATGGTTCCATCGATCCGAAAGAGTCGATCGCGCTCGCTTCGAAGATCCTGATGTCTCATCTCGAGCTCCTCACGGAGATCGACGAGGAAGTCAGCGGGATGGATTCGGTAATGAAGGAATACTTCGATGCCGACAAGACCAAGAAGATCAACATGACGATCGATGATCTCGATCTGACCGTCAGGTCATACAACTGTCTCAAGAGAGCTGGCATCTCGACAGTCGACGAACTGACCCAGAAGACCGAGGAAGAAATGAGCAGAGTGAGAAATCTCGGCAAGAAGTCTCTCAAGGAAGTCAAAGAGAAGCTGCAGGCTTTCAATCTCTCGTTCAAATCAAATGAAGATTAAGGAGGAAATGAAATATGTGGAATCGTAGATTAGGCAGAACAGCTGAACACAGAGTAGCCCTTCTTAAGAATATGGCAACTGATCTGATATTGAAAGGCAAGATTGAAACTACCGAAATGAAGGCTAAGGAATTAAGAAGCGTAGTGGATCATCTCATCACTGTTGCGAAAAAAGGTGACTTGGCCGCAAGAAGGCAGGCGACATCTTACTTAAGAGACGTAACTACAGCCGACGGCAAGAATGCTGTTCAGGTATTGTTCGATGAACTGGCACCTCGTTACAAGGATCGTAACGGCGGTTACACCAGAGTCGTCAAGACAGGCATCAGAAAAGGCGATGCCGCTCCGATGGCTTATATCGAACTGGTATAACAAAGACAAAGCTCCCTTACAAGGGAGCTTTGATTATGTCTGAATTCAGATAGTAGAATAATATTAAGAATATGATAAAATAATGCTATGGAGGATCTGCAATGACAATTTATCCATCAGCAAAAATCCGGCAGAATTACAATGAAGTTTCCAGGAAATGCAGGGAGATCAAAGAACCGATCTTTCTGACCAAAAACGGCGAAGGCGATCTGGTCGTCATGGACATCGAAACATTCAACAGAAGAGAAAAGATGATCAGTCTGAGAGAAGAACTTCTATCCGTTGAAGAAGACAGACTCGCCGGAAGGATGGGCATGGACATCGATTCACTGGATAAGAAACTTGATAAGATGATCGAGGAGCTTTGATCGTGAGATATAAGATCATTGTTTCCGACAAAGCCGCAGATATGCTGCAGAAACATATAGCCTTCATCGGCAACGTTTCCAAGGATGCTGCAAGAAAAGAGAAGGAGATTATCGTGAACGCCATCAGAAAGCTTAAGGATGATGCTCAGATATATCCGTTCTTTGAAAGCGAGATGATCCCCCGCAACAAATATCACAAGTATGTCGTTTCAAAAAGATATATAATTCTTTATCAGATCAAAGACAGCGTAGTCTATGTCGATTATATTCTGGATACCAGACAAGACTATTCCTGGCTGCTGTAGAAAGAAAGATCAATAATATGAATAAAGGCTCCTTCCGGAGCCTTTTGTGTTGCATGATCTGTTGTTGTCAGTTCTGCGATACGAAATGTCCGTAGACCGTATATCCTGAATCGAGGTAGGTCATGGCGACGTCGTATTCTTTAGGATTTGAAGTGTCGTAGGTGATGACCATCCTGATGTCGTATGGATCGTAAGGATCCGTCATCTCGTTGCCTGCGAATCCGTCGACATGCAGGGCCAGTTCATATTCGTTGGACTGAAGATATTTGAAATCGGTGATGGCTGCGCCAAGATAGTAACTGGTGGCGTCCATCGTCTCCTCATAGGTCTTTTCATTGGCATTGAACCAGGCGATCGTTCCGTGTTCGCTGTTGAAGAAGTTGCTGTTGGCTTCAAGGAGCTTCAGCAGTTCTTCAAGGGAAAGACCTTTGTCCGAGACGAAGAAATGGAAGATGCCCTCGTCTCCTACGTAGCATTCGAACTGCGTCGGATTGTTCTCGTCGAAGTCTATCTTGTATATGATGTCGTATGCTTCGTAAGGTTCGGTCTCGTCGTTTCCCGCAAAACCCGGCACATGCATCGTCAGTTCGTAGATCTTCTGTCCGAGATATTTGATGTCCTTGATGTCCGCCTGCATGAAGTAGCTTGAATTAGGCAGCGTCTCCTGGTATGTCCTTGAAGCGGCGTTGAATCTGCAGAGATAACCCTGATAATCTTCGCGATACCAGCTGTTTTCTTCTAGCAGATCGAGAAGCTGGTTTGCGGATAGACCTTTGTCGGATACGAAGTGGCTGCTGTAGGCTGACGAGTGGTCAGGCTGTTCAACCACGCAGTCGAACTCCGTCGGCTTGTTCAGATCGTAGTACAAAGTGAACAGCAGATCGTATGCGTCATATGGATCCGTCATCTCGTTTCCCGCAAAGGCAGGGACATGCATGGTCAGCTGATATTTATTGTCTTCGACCTTCTCGACTTTCGAGATCTCCATTCCCATGAAGTATCCCGAGTTCTTGATCATCTCCTGATAGGATCTTTCATCTTTATTGAATCTGGCGTACAGCTGCTGTTCGGGACAGTAGAACCAGCTGTTGTCTTCAAGCGCCTTGAGCAGCGTTTCTTCATCGAACGTATCTCCGGATGGTTTGTCGCCTCCGTCGCATCCGAAAAGGCAGAAAGTCGTAAGCAGCGCTATAAACAGTATTATCAGTTTTTTCATTCGGATAGTCCTCCGTATTCTATATGTCTATTTTATAATCTTCCTTAGAGTACTGACAAACTAAAAGGAGATGCATGTGCATCTCCTTTTTAAGATTTATAGTCAGACGGTATCAGATCCTGGCGACTCCGGTCTTTCTTGCGGCTTCGGCTACAGCCTTTGCCACGGCTTTGCCTACGCGCGGATCGAAGGCCTGAGGCAGGATGTATTCCTCATTGAGCTCATCATCTGCCACAAGCTCAGAAAGGGCCTTTGCTGCAGCCAGTTTCATCTCTTCGTTGATGTCGGATGCACGGCAGTCGAACGCGCCTCTGAAGACACCCGGGAAGGCCAGGACGTTGTTTACCTGATTCGGATAGTCGCTTCTTCCTGAGGCGACGATCCTTGCGCCGCCTTTCTTGGCGTCTTCCGGCATGATCTCAGGAGTAGGATTGGCGCAGGCGAAGACGATGGCGTCCTTGTTCATGGTGGAGACCATCTCGCTTGTCAGAACACCCGGTGCGGAAACGCCGATGAAGACATCCGCGCCTGTTATGACATCGGTTAGGCTTCCTGCTTCTTTATTGAGATTGGTCACATGGGACATCTCTTCCTTTATCCAGTTGAGATTCTCTCTTCCTTCGTAGATCGCTCCGTTCCTGTCGCACATTACTATATTCTTGAATCCGGCGGAAAGAAGCAGTCTGACGATGGATATCGCGGCAGCTCCCGCTCCGCTGGTGACGACCTTGACGTCTTCCTTGTTCTTGCCGACGACCTTGAGGGCGTTTGTGAGTCCCGCCAGGGTGATGATCGCGGTTCCGTGCTGGTCGTCATGGAAAATAGGGATGTCGCATTTTTCCTTGAGTTTTCTCTCTATCTCAAAACAGCGCGGCGAAGCGATGTCTTCAAGGTTGATCCCGCCGAATGATCCCGAAAGCAGATAGACGGTGTTGACGAACTCGTCGACGTCTTTTGTCTTGATGCACAGAGGGAAAGCGTCCACTCCGCCGAAGGATTTGAACAGCACGCATTTTCCTTCCATTACCGGCATGCCTGCTTCCGGTCCGATGTCTCCCAGACCAAGTACTGCCGTACCGTCGGTGATGACGGCGCAGAGATTGTGGCGTCTGGTCAGGTCATAGCTCTTGTCTATGTCTTTCTGTATCTCCAGGCAGGGCTGGGCCACGCCCGGCGTGTAGGCGAGGGAAAGAGCTTCCCTGCTGTCGACGGGAACGGTGGCGATGACTTCGATCTTGCCTTTCCACTCTTCGTGGAGACGCAGCGATTCTTTCATGTAATCCATATAGTTACTCCTTTTCGAACGGGAACACGTACGGAAGATCATGCGCATCCCTCAGGGCTATCAGTTCCTTCTGTACCGCTTCGGATACGGGAACGCCCTTGTCTTTTCTTTCCAGCCAGACGAGATGTTCCTTCTCTCCGGCCGTATATATGCGGTCATATCCCGGAGCTTTCTCGCTGTTTCTCAGAGCTCTGCAGATGTCTCCGGCGATCTTTCTGAATGTATCGAGACCCATGAAGGCTTCAGGATCGACGACGAAGAAGAAGTGGCCGAGATGATACATCTGCGGTTTTCCTTCGGAATCGACACCGCTCAGGGCTTTCATGAATTCCCCGCCTGCCAGCGCTGACGATAGTATCTCCACTACCGTCGCATAGCCGTAGCCTTTGTATCCGCACATGTCGTCGGAAGGTCCTCCGCCAAGCGGCGCAAGAGCAGCCTTGCCCTGCGTGAGCATCTTCAGGATCTCGGCTGAATCGTTGACCGTGCTTCCGTCGTGGGTTACGACCATTCCGGTAGGAGTAGGCTTTCCCTGTCTGGCGTAATATTCTATCTTTCCTCTCTGGACGATGGAAGTCGCGCAGTCCAGGCAGAAGTTGAATTCTTCATCGGTAGGAAGCGAGAAGGTGAGAGGATTGGTTCCCAGCATATTCTCGACGCCGAATGTCGGAGCGATCGAAGGTCTGGCGTTTGTTCCGGTAACGCCGATCAGTCCTTCCTTGGCGGCCATGTCGGTCCAGTAGCCGGCGATGCCGTAGTGGGTCGAATTCCTGATGGCTCCTCCGGCCATGCCGTATTCCTTGGCTTTCTTTATGAGTTTCTCCATCATCGCATGCGCTGCGACCATGCCCATGCCGTCATGGGCATCCATGACAACCGTGGTAGGCGTCTCCTTGACGATCTCCAGATCGGTCTTGGGCAGCAGCGTACCGTTCACGATGCGGTCGATGTATATCGGCTTGAATCTGTTGCATCCGTGCGATTCGATGCCTCTTCTGTCCGATTCAAGCAGTACGTCGGCGCAGATCCTGGCGTCTTCTTCGGAAACGCCGTAGGCCTTGAAGACATCGATCATGAAATCGTTCATCAGTTCCCAGGGAACATATGGTCTGTTTTCCATGATAAAACCTCCTGTTGTATCAATTGTGAAATAAATAACTACTGTTCCTATTATACTACATGAAGGTATCGGTGTCTCATGATGTATGCCGGAAACACAAACAAGATATAATGAATTTAGATATGATAGTATTCACGGACGTTGACGGAACGATTTACGACTACAGCGGCAGACTTCCCGAAGGCACGGCATATGCCATAAAGAAAATGAGGGAGAACAGCCACAAGGTTTTCATGGTGACAGGAAGATCGAAGGCCGAGAACAAGCCTGAGTTGCTCGACATCGGTTTTGACGGAATGATAGGAGGAAATGGTTCCTATATCGAAGTTGACGGGAAGGTGCTGATGCACAAGACCATCTCTCTGGAGCAGTGCAGGCACATAGTAGAGTGGTGCAGGTCCAGGAACATCGAATACTACGAAGAATCCAACAACGGTCTTTTCGCTTCCGAAGGTTTCTGCGAAAGTGCAAAGGATGCGATCAGGAAATATATGACCGGTAAAGGAATGCCTGCAGACGAGACCGAAGACATCGACGTCAGGGCCGTATTCCACGGACTGGTGGAAGGCGAGAGACTTGTAAGAGACGATCTTAATAAAGTGTCTTTCCTTCTGAATTCATATCAGGATTATTTAGATGCTTTGATAGAGTTTGCGGACATGGAAGTCGGAAGCTGGGGAGGAAAGGGCGAGGAGGCTCTGTTCGGTGAATTGGGGCCTAAAGGCATAGACAAAGCCAAAGCCATAGAGATATTACTTGATTATCTCTGCGTCAGCAGGGAAGATACGATAGCCATCGGCGATGCGAAACAGGACATCGTCATGCTGAAGATGTGCGGAACGGGTGTAACGTTCAGTTCCGGAGGCGAAGAGATAAAGAAGATAGCCGACTATGTCACCGACGATGTCGACAAGGACGGCTTCAGAAAGGCGTTCGAACATTTCGGACTCATATAATTAAAAATAATGTCGCTGATATCAGCGACATTTATTTATATCTTTTTTCCGTTTCTTTCAGGTTCTTCAGGAACTTTTCTTTCAGCGCTTCAGGTTCCACGATGGTGATGTTCTCCATGAACTGCTGGGCGAGATAGAGGGCTCCCTGTTCGGAGGTCCTGACCTTGATGATGAAGGTATCTTCCTTGTCCGGAATGACCAGAAGGTCCGTTCCGAAGATGTCTATCAT
>JAGACP010000141.1 GCA_017614055.1 Erysipelotrichaceae bacterium
ATACCGCCGTGGACGTACCGGGATACGGATATGCCAGAAGATCGAAGAATGAAGCAATACAGTACGCGAACATGATGGACGACTATTTCTCCAGGACAGGCAAGATAAGACTGGTCATAATGATCGTCGACTCAAGGATAGGTCTTACAGACGACGACAGGGACATGAAACAGTATCTTGATGATACGGGATGCAGATATGTCATCGTCGCAAACAAGACAGACAAGCTGTCAAACAACCAGCTTGCCGCCAATAAGAGAAAACTGTTCTCTGAATATGAAGACGTCATCTATGTCTCTGCGGAAAAGAACAGGAATATGGATCTCATACGCGAAAGGATAGATGAAAGCCTTCAGCTTTGATTGATTTATTTCGGTGTTTCACTTACAATTTAGACATAAACGGAAAAGAAGGAAGTAATCCGCTCGAGAACATAGAGATATAAGGGTCGGTGGAACTTATACTGGATCGGATGAAAATGTTGTCTTGGAGTTTACTTATGTACGTGTGACTCGCGTTAAGAGTATGAGTTAGAAATTAAGGTGGTACCGCGTTTTTACGCCCTTTGTGCCATCTTTTTATTTGAAAGGGGATTTATGGAAACCAAGTATGATCACAAAAAGGTAGAAGAAGGAAAATACCAGGAATGGCTTGACCATCATTATTTCGAATGCGGAGACATGTCAAAGAAGCCTTACTGCATCGTCATCCCGCCGCCTAATGTCACAGGAAAGCTGCATCTGGGACACGCGATGGACAATACGATCCAGGACCTTCTGTCAAGATACAACCGTCTGAAAGGATACGATGTCCTTTGGGTGCCGGGAATGGACCATGCGGGAATCGCTACGCAGGCCAAGGTCGACGAAAGACTGAAGAACCAGGGTCTTTCGCGCTATGATCTGGGAAGAGAGAAGTTCCTTGAGAAGGCATGGGAATGGAAGGCGGAATATTCGGATTTCATCCGTTCACAATGGGCAAAGCTCGGAAACTCTACCGATTATCGGAAAGAAAGATTCACTCTCGATGAAGGTCTTTCAAGAGCCGTATCGAAGGTGTTCGTGACATACTACAAGGAAGGTCTGATCTACCAGGGAGCAAGAGTTATCAACTGGGATCCTCAGGCCAAGACCGCCCTGAGCAACATCGAAGTCATCCACAAGGATGTCAAGGCATACATGTACTATATCAGATATCATATCGTCGGTTCAGATGAGACTTTTGAAGTCGCTACCACGAGACCTGAAACGATGTTCGGAGATGTGTGCATCGTCGTAAATCCGAATGATGAGAAAGTCAATCATCTTATTGGAAAGAAAGCCATAAATCCGGCAAACGGTCAGGAACTTCCTATCATAGGAGATGAATATATTGAGATAGGTTTCGGTACGGGCATCATGAAATGCACGCCTGCGCATGACCCCAACGACTATCAGATCGCTCTCAGACACAACCTGGAGATGCCTATCTGCATGAATGAAGACGGAACGATGAATGAGCTGTGCGGAGAATTCAACGGTCTGGACAGGTTTGAATGCCGCGATAAGCTGCTTGAGAAATACAAGGAAGAAGGAGCTTTCGTCAAGGCTGAAGAGATCGTGCACTCCGTAGGACATTCGGAGAGGACCGGAGTGATGGTGGAACCATATCTTTCAAAGCAGTGGTTCGTCAAGATGAAGCCTCTGGCTGAAGATGTACTCAAGGCGCAGCAGGATCCCGAAACCAAGATAAACTTCTATCCGAAACGTTTCGAGAAGACGTTCAACCAATGGCTCGAGAATATCGAAGACTGGTGCATATCAAGACAGCTCTGGTGGGGACACAGGATACCTGTCTGGTATCACAAAGAGACGGGAGAGATCTATTGCGAAGTCGATCCTCCTGCAGACATCGAAAACTATGTGCAGGATGAAGATGTCCTGGATACCTGGTTCTCGAGCGCTCTGTGGCCGTTCTCTGTTCTCGGATGGCCTGAACAGACGGAAGATCTCAAGAGATACTATCCGACATCATGCATGGTTACGGGTTACGACATCATCTTCTTCTGGGTCGCCAGGATGGCATTCAGTGCAAGGCATTTTACCGATGATGTTCCGTTCAAAGACTGTCTCATTCACGGTCTTATCAGAGACGAAAAGGGAAGGAAGATGTCAAAATCGCTGGGCAACGGAATAGATCCGATCGATCTGATAGACAGATACGGAGCGGACAGTTTGAGACTGTTCCTTTCGACCAATTCTACTCCCGGTCTGGACATGAACTATTCGAACGACAAGATGGAAGCAAGCTGGAACTTCATAAACAAGCTCTGGAACGCCTCAAGATATGTCCTCATGAACTGCGATGAAACGTATAAATACGAAAAACCTGCAGTAGAATCGGAGATCGACTGCTGGATCATGAACAGGCTCAATTCGGTGATCAGATCGGCTACTGCAAATCTCGACAAATATGAGCTTGCGATCGCAGGCAACGAGATAGAGAACTTCGTCTGGAACGATTTCTGTTCGATGTACATCGAGTTCACGAAGTCTTCTTTGAACAGCGAAGACATAGATGTGAAACACAGGACGCTGAATACGCTTATTTATGTACTTGAAGCGATCCTGAAGTTGATGCATCCTTTCATCCCGTTCGTTACGGAGGAGATCTATCAGAGCATACACGGAAAAGAAAAGTCGATCATGCTGGAGACATGGCCGGAAGTGATTGAAGATATCGATGAAGAAAAGGCCGAAAGCATCGAATCCATCATCGAGATCATCGAAAATACTAGGACTCTGCGTACGGAATACAACATCAAGCCG
>JAGACP010000142.1 GCA_017614055.1 Erysipelotrichaceae bacterium
CAGCCCATGGCCGAGATGATTGGAACGTTGAATTCCTTCGCGGAGAATATCAGGTCTATCTTGGCCGTCACCGTGTCTATCGCATCGACGATGAAGTCGTACTCCCCGAACGGGAAACCGTCCCTTTCCTCGGGAAGATAGAAACAGTCATAGGTATTCACGACGATATCCGGATCGATGTCATATATCCTTTTCTTCGCGACATCCACCTTCAGCTGTCCTATGGTGTCCCTTGTCGCGATTATCTGACGGTTGAGATTGCTTGCCGCAACCCTGTCGCTGTCGATGATGTCCAGCGTTCTGACTCCGCTTCTTGCCAGAGCCTCCATCGCATAGCCTCCGACTCCGCCTATGCCAAAGACCGCGACCCTTGAATTCGCTATCTTTTCCATCGCTTCTTTTCCAAGCAGTATCTCCGTGCGCGACAGTCTGTCTTTCATCGATATCATTATAACCCACAAAGAAAGGGATCTTGTTTGATCCCTTCTTAATTATTTCAAGATATAGATTGGATTCTAGCCCTTCACCGCGCCTGCGGTTACGCCTTCGACGTAGTACTTCTGCAGGAACATGAACAGGGTGACGATCGGAATCGCGACGATGACACATCCTGCCGCGAACTGCGTGAACAGGTTGGTGTCAGGGTGCGTACCGAACAGTAGCGAATACAGTCCCACCGAAACGGTCCAGTACGGAGCGTTGTCCGCACCGATGATGACCTTCGCGAAGATGAAGTCCATCCACGGTCCGGTGAATGCCATCAGCGCCTGATAGATGATGATAGGCTTCGCCAATGGAAGGATGATCTTCATGAAGATCTGGAAGTTCGTGCAGCCGTCCAGTTTCGCTGATTCGACCAGGGCGTTCGGTATGACATCGAAGAAGCCCTTGGCGACCTGGAAGCCCATGCCTGCGCCTGCGCTGTACGCCAGGATCAGACCGATGATCGAATACTCCGGATGCTGGGCATTGCCGGTGAGACCGATCGACTTCAGCAGGAAGTAGATGGCGATCATGGACATGAAGCTCGGGAACAGACCGATGATCATCGTGATGTTCATGAACGGCTTCCTCATCCTGAACTTCAGTTTGGACATGCAGTAAGCCACCGAAAGGACCAGGAACGTCGAGATGATGCAGTCGATGATGGCTATCATCAGTGTATTCAGAAGCCATTTCGGGAAGGCATTCTCAACGCCGTAGTACTTAGAAGTGAACAGATCCGTGAAGTTCTTCAGTCCGTAGGACTTCGGGAAGAAGCTGCTCGTGACCGTTCCGATGAAAGTACCGTCGGCCTGGTATTCGCATCTGAATGCCGAGAGGACTATCCAGACAAGCGGAACCAGCCAGATGATGCTCAGTATGATGAGAATGAAGTAAGTCAGGATGAGCGAAGCTCTTTCCGTCTTGGACTTGCTTCTGGTTTTCTTGTTCATGCTCATTGGAACGTATCCTCCTCGTTATAAGCCTTGCTTCGGCGGTAAGTGACGAGCGTGATGGTCGCGGTGATCATGAATGTGAAGATACCGATGACAGCGCCCGTGTTGTACGAACCCTGGTCGATCGTGACCTTGTACAGCCACGTTACCAGCAGGTCTGTACCGCCGGCCTGATAACCCGTATACGTAGGACCGCCGCCCGTCAGCAGGAAGATCGAGTTGAACGAGTTGATGTTGCCTACGAAACTAGATATCAGATAAGGCGTAGTTATGAAGATGACATACGGCAGAGTGATCTTGGTGAACATCTTCAGCGTCGAAGCGCCGTCGACCCTTGCGGCCTCATAGAGGTCGGCAGGGATGTTCATCAGGATGCCCGATGTCATAAGCATCGTGTAAGGAATGCCCACCCACATGTTGATGATGATGACCATGACCTTGGCCAGCGTCTCGCTGTCGCTCGGGTGCAGACCCAGGAAGCCGATAGGCTGACTGGTAAGTCCAAGATTCATCAGCATCGAGTTGAAAGGTCCGTATTCACCCAGCAGGTTTCTGACTGCCAGCAGCGAAATAAACTGCGGAACGGCGATCGTGAAGATGAAGATCGTTCTGAAGATCTTCTTGCCCTTCAGACCCTTCTTGTTGATGAGCAGAGCCAGGATGATGCCTCCGAAGTAGCACGTCAGCGTGGCGAAGATGGCCCAGATGAACGTCCAGCCCAGGACAGGCAGGAACCTGTTCTTGATCTCGACGCCCAGCGAACCTTCGCCGGTGAACACGGAGATGAAGTTCTTCAGCCCGTTCCAGTGGAACAGGTTGGTTCCGAGTTCGTTCATGTCCTGGTCATTGTAGGTAGTGAATGCCAGGGCGATCATGAATACCGTCGGCAGTACCGTGAACACCAGAGCCGCTATGCATGTCGGCGTAAGCATCAGGATATGGAACTTGCTGTCGAGCAGTTCCTTGAGGTCTTCGACGAAAGTCGTAGGCTTCTTGCCTATCTTCTTGTCCATGTCCGCCTTGTAGGAAGAGGCTACGCTCTTGTCCCACAGGATGAAGTAGATCACGATCACGGCGATCGTGACGAAACCGAACAGGATGATAAGCTTGCAGTCCGAACCATGCGTGAAGACGCCCGTAAGCGGATCGAACGCTCCTCCTTCAGATACGTTCTTCAGAGATAAGTTCTTCAATGCCTTGTATCCGTAAGGAGTATCGTTGATCGTCGGACAGAACACCATGAATGCGATTATGGCGATCTGTAACAGCAGGAATATCAGTCCCTTGACATATTGTTTGTGATAAAAGTTTCCCGCACCGAAGATAAAGTGAGAAAGCTTGGTTCCCAGGGAACCGTCGGTAAAACGCCTTGAGAACCTCGTAAGAGTCTTCTTCACAGGAGAAATAATATCTATCTGTCTGGAAACCTTTTTAGCAGTAGATCCCATGTAATTCCTCCAAACGATATCTCAATCAGGCTTTAGAAGGCAGCTCCTCAGGGAATGATTCAGGATTGACTCCATGCATCCACAGATATTCCATCAGATACAGACCCTTTCTGACGCCTTCCAGGGATTCTGTCTCTTCGATGACCTGATCGCCTGTCGTCGGATAAGCGGTCTTGTCGATCATTGCACGGAATACTGCCGGAGCATTCTTAGAGTAGTAGTAAGTATTCAGGGAACCCGTCAGGAACGGCTGAGGAATGCCCCATTCAGCCATCTCGACCTGCATGGCAGCCAGGTTGTATTCACTCTCGCTGATCTGACCTGACTCATATACGCTCTTGATGTACTCGCTTGCGCCTACATATGCAGGAACGTTCATGCAGTTGACATAAGACTGATTCTGGACATCCTTGCTTGAAAGATACTTGACCAGCTGCTGGAGAGCCACATACTTATCCGGAGCTGAGTGAGAGTTCAGCATGAATACCTTGCAGTCTGCGAAAGTTCCGCCGCGGTATAC
>JAGACP010000012.1 GCA_017614055.1 Erysipelotrichaceae bacterium
ATTGAACTGACCGTTTGATTTGTTCACGGCATTGGCCACGTAGTTCCTCATCCTGTCATAGGAGATGCCGTAGAGATCCGCAAGCACGGCTATCTGTTTCAGATTGTCCGGTGTGCGGTATTTCATCGGAAACATCAGCGTCGATATGTCCCTGAGGAAATGATTCATGTCGAACAACGTGTTGAAATGATAGCCTTCTTCGTTCCCTCTTTCAAGATAGGACTCGTCTTCCCTGGTCCAGTTCTTCAGATCGTCCGCAGAAAGCCTGTCGGATACATCTTCGAAACCGCGGTAGTCGCTGTGTTCCTTCATGTCCGAAATCAGTTCATGGTAGTATTCGCCGGAAGTCTTCAAAATGAATTCGCGGACCAGGATGTCGTCATGAATGAACTCTTTCATCTCAAGCGGAGCATTTGCCACGAGTATGTGGTTGGAACCCTGTTTCAGCGTCCTCAGCAGACGGAATCGGTTGAGATCTTTGACACTCTCTTCGAAGCTGTCGATGGAGATGTTCAGTTTCCCGAGAAGATCGTTGATCTCTTCGTAAGAGTACAATGAGCCTCTCAGTACCAGATACTGGTAAAGCAGAAGACTCTTCTCGCCGATGAGCGGAGCATAGAAAAAGACAAGAGATCTCAGTCTCTCGTTGTTCAGTTCAAAATCCACATCGACTTTGTACAGATCTTTTCCTAACATATTACTTCAGCGAGCCACATGTCCACATATGCATAGAGCTCTTCAAGGCTACCATTATTATATATGATTTTGTCGGCTCTTTTTATTTTTTCTTCGACCGGCATCTGATTGTTCAGACGGTCCAGCGCATCCTGTCTGCCCATGCCTCTTTTTTCCAGTCTTGACACGATGATGTCCGTATCCGTGACTATCAGCAGATCATGGTCGAAATAGCTGTCCCACCCCGCTTCGAAAAGCAGAGGGACCTCCGCGAACAGAGGGTCGTCCTTTCTTTCCTGCAGCCTTTTCAATATCAGCGGATGCATTATCATCTCCAGGATCTTGCGCTTCTCAGGATCGGCGAAAACGATGGCAGAAAGCATCTTCTTGTCCAGCTCTTCATCTTTGAAGCATCCAGGGAAAACTTCCTTCAAGGCAAGATATCCTTCATTGCCTTTTTCCAGCAGCAGCGCATTCTCTCTGTCGCAGTCGAAAACGTCATATCCCTTGGAGGAGATGTACTGACATACGGCTGATTTTCCCGAACCTATGGTCCCCGTTACGGCTATCTTCATTTCTTCAGTATCTGGCACTTCTCGCAGTAGTAGGTCCCTCTTCCTCCTACCGTTATCTTTCTGATCTTCGTTCCGCATACGGGACATGTCTCCATGGTATGCACCTTCAGGGAAAGCTGGAACCTTCCGGTCACGCCCAGCGACGAGGTATACGATCTTATCGTCGTTCCTCCCGCCTTTATGGCTTTCTTCAGTATCTTTCTTGCGGAACTTATAAGTTCCTTCATGTCGTCTTCATCGAGTCTGTTTGCAGGAGTCCTTGGATCTGTATTCATCGCAAACAGTATCTCGTCGGCATAGATGTTCCCGATCCCGGCGACGAACGACTGATCCAGCAGTACCTGCTTGATGGGGGCTTTTTTATCTTTCAGATAGTCTTTGCAGTAGTTCACATTGAACGCTTTGGAGAACGGTTCGGGACCGAGATCCTTGAAATCGTCGTATTCATCCTGTTTCTCGATGAGTTCCATCCTGCCGAACTTCCTCACGTCGTTGTATCTGAGCTGTCTTCCGTCGTCCAGCCAGAAAACGACATGGTCGTGCTTGCTCAAAGGCACGGAATCGTCCATTATGAAATACTTCCCTTCCATCCTCAGATGAGATACGAGCGTGATGTCGTCCATCTCGAACAGCAGATACTTGCCTCTTCTTCTGAAACTGCGGAAATGCTGCCCAGTCAGTTTCTTTCTGAAAGACGTCTCTGAACACGAGACGATCGGCTTGTAGAGTATCTTTATCTTCGTTATCTGTCTGTCCTTTATCTGCCTTTCAAGCGTGTCAAGGACAGTCTGCACCTCGGGAAATTCGGGCATTACTTCGCCTCGTACCAGTCTTTGCCTACGGCCAGAGATGAATCAAGTCTGGTCTTCATCCTGTATGCGTTGAGCATGATATCCGGTATTATCCTCTTCATCGTTTCGACTTCACTGTCGGGAACGTCGAAGATCAGTTCGTCATGGACTTGAAGTATCAGCTTCGACTGAAGCTTCTCTTCTTTCAGTCTCCTGTATGCCTTCAGCATCGCGATCTTGATGATGTCGGCGGCACTGCCCTGAATGGTCGCATTCATGGCGGCACGCTTGCCGAATTCCCTCATCATGTAGTTCCTGTCGTTAATCTCTTTTATGTATCTTCTTCTGTTTAGTATGGTCTTCACATATCCGTTGTCCCTGCAGAAGCTGACCTGGTCGTCCATGTATTTCTTGATGTTGGGATATGTCAGATAGTAGTCATCTATGTATTTCTTCGCATCCTTCACGGTCATCTGCGTCTGATTGGCCAGACCGAAGTCGCTTATGCCGTAGACCACGCCGAAGTTTATCGCCTTGGCATGTCTTCTGTCGATATCCGATACTTCATTCATCTGAAGTCCGAAAATGTCCATGGCGGTCTTGGTGTGGATGTCGATGCCGGAATTGAAGGCTTCGATCATCCTTTCCTCGTCAGCCAGAGATGAAAGCACTCTGAGCTCGACCTGCGAATAGTCGCAGCTGATCAGCACGGAATCCTTCGAAGGCTTGAAAGCCTTCCTGATCTCCCTGGACTGTTCGTCGCGGATGGATATGTTCTGAAGGTTGGGATCGTAGCTGGAAAGTCTGCCTGTCTGGGTGATCATCTGGGTGAAGACCGTATGGATCTTTCCGTCTTCGCTTATGTATTTCTTCAGGCCTTCCGCATAGGTGGAATAAAGCTTCGAATACTTGCGGTATTCAAGGATGTCGGAAACCACAGGATGATAATCCGTCAGTCTGTTCAGTACTTCAGCGTTTGTCGAACCTTTCTTTATGTCGGGAAGCTCCAGTTCCGTATAAAGCACATCCGCAAGCTGCTTGGGCGAAGATATGTTGAACTCATGTCCTACGCTTGCGTAGATCCTTTTCTCTATCTCGTCCAGTTTCTCTTTGGTGTTCCTGGCGATGACGTCAAGTTCCTCTTCATCGCAGTATACGCCTTCCTGTTCCATCGAATACAGCACTTCCACAAGCGGGAGCTCGAGATCCTGATAAAGGGATTCCATCTCTTTCTGTTTAAGCTCATCTCTGACCTTCGGATATATCTCGACTAGACTGTCCATTATCTGGCTTAAATATGACATGAGCTCATCCTCGCTGTATTCCAGAGGCTTCTTCTCCGTACCGAAGATGGTCTTGCTGTCGGGGACGGTATCCTGACAGTAGTTGTTTATGATGCTGATGAGATCGCTGTTGTAGTTGTTTGCCAGGAAGCACATCAGGAAGATGTCGTCGTTATTGGCTCCAAGGGCGATCTTGTTGTAGCTGAAACAGTGCATGACGGCCTTTAGATCGAAGAACGCTTTCCTGCTGTCTGAAGCGAGGAACTTCAATGTCTCTTCATCCTTCATCAGATCACTCATTGTTATGTATTCTTTCTTTCTCACATTTCCGAAAACAAGCCCCAGCAGTTCTCTTCTGTAATATGAAAACTCGTTGGAGACCAGATAGATGACAGGCTCCTCATGCATCTCTTTCGATATATGACTGACACGTTTCAGTGACGATTCTTTCTTCTTTACAGGTCCGCTGTCTCTTACAAGTGAGTTCATCTCGTACTTCCTGAAGAATCCGTTCCTTCCGTCGTTGTCTATGTTCAGTCTGATGTCATCGAGTTCGATGTCGATGTCTACATCGGTCTTGATGGTCGCAAGAGTCTTGGACAGGAAGCATGAATCCCTGTCTTTTATGAGCTTCTCCTGAAGCTTGCCCTTGATGTCGTCAATGTGCTCATAAATGCCTTCGCACGTGTCGTATTCGTTGAGCAGCTTGACGGCCGTCTTGTCTCCGACGCCTTCCACGCCCTTTATGTTGTCGGACTTGTCTCCCGCAAGTCCCTTGTAGTCGATTATCTGGTAAGGCTTGAGACCGTATTCGTCCTTCAGTGCCTGCTCGTCCATCCTGGCGATGTCCGTCATGCCTTTTTTCATGACATAGATGCTGGTGGAATCGTTTATCAGCTGCAGCATGTCCCTGTCGCTGGTCAGGACGCATGTCTCCATGTCGTACTTTCTTGAAAGCGTTCCGATGATGTCGTCGGCCTCTATGCCGTCATATTCGAGATATGGTATGTTGTAGGCCTCAAGCATCTCCCTGGCCAGGTCGAACTGGCTTGCGAGCTCCTCGGGAGTCTCCCTTCTTCCCGCCTTGTATTCGGGATCGATCTCATGTCTGAACGTATGCTTTCCCTTGTCGAAAGCGACTACGCAGTAGTCGGGTTCAATGGTCTTCAGTGCCTTGTTGAGCATATTCGCAAAAGCGTACACCGCATTGGTGTACACGCCCTTGCTGGTACGCATCATGTCTCCGTAGCTTGTGGCGTAGTACGCCCTGAAAAGAACGGAGTTGCCGTCAATCAGCAGCAGCTTCATCGCTTTCTTCGCTTTCTATGTTGTTCTGAGCGGCAGATTCATTTCCGCCGGAAGATGTCGCCATGTTTTCCAGGATACTGAGATTCTCATACATCAGGGACATGTAGTCCTTGCCGGATTCGATCTGCGAACTGGTCAGTGATGATATGTTGTATAAAGTGACTCTCTTGAGCCCCAGTTCCTCTTCAAGCTGTCCGAACAGTTCGATCATCTCATCGGACATGTTAGGTTCATATGCTATGTATTTCACGCCGTCGACGATGATCTTGTTCTTGATTACCTCGAGCTGTGCCTTGGAAGGAAGCGCTCCGTACTTGGAAAGACATACGGGATACACCTGGATGTTGAAGTCCTTCTGCCAGCAGCCGAACGAACCTGTCATCGACACGAACTTGATTGACTTGTTCTCCTTGACAAGCCTTGTCGCCAGAGCCTGGTACGAAGCGTCAAGAGCGATCAGCTCGTCCGCAACGGTCTGATAGTTCTCCTTGAAGAAGGCGGACTGCTCGACGTAGTTGCTGGAAAGATAGTCGTAGACATCCTTGGCCATGCAGTACATTCCGCTCGGAGACAGCCAGATGAACGGGTCCAGATCGAAGGCGTCCAGTTCGTTGAACGCATCGCCTTCATAGTAAGGTCCCTCGACATACGACACCTTGCCGTCGACGATGACCGGAGTGTATCTCTTGTATTCATAAAGACAGTTGAGGATGGAAAGATCCCCTGCCGAGATATCGATGCCGAGGTCTCTTACCTGGTTCTCGTAGAGATCCATGTAAGGTTCCAGATTGCCTATGTGGAAAAGCACCAGGGAATCCTGGAGTATCTCCTCATAGTTGTCTACGATGTTGGCCGTCTGTACCAGGGAATTTGTCTGGATCGAAACAGTCTCGATGCGGTTGCCGCCGATCCTGTTCAAAAGATAGCCTATCGGATATATCGTATAGGCGGTATAGCGCTTGACGCTTCCGCATCCCGCAAGAAGCATCACAAGCATCACGCACAGCATCTTTCTGATGAACTTCATACTCATAATTATACCTTATGGTTCATGTATTTGGCATAGTATATAGGCTTGCCTTCGGCGACGAATCTGGCCTGGTAGGCGGTCATCGGCTCATCTTCATTGATGTAGTTCCTGCTTGTCTCCAGCAGTCTGAAAGAAGATGATTCGAAGTATCCCAGCGTGTCGTCAAAGAAGTCTTCGTTGTCCGTCTTGACAATAAGCATGCCCCCGTCTTTCAGCAGTTCCTGATACTTGGAAAGGAAAGTCGGATATGTGAGCCTTCTCTTGTGGTTCCTCTTTTTAGGCCAGGGATCGGAGAAATGCAGATAGATCACATCTATGCTGTTCTTTTCGAAAAGCTCCTCGATATGCGAAGCGTCTTCGAGAATCACCCTGAAATTCTCCAGTTTCCTGTCCTGTGCCTTCTTTATGGCTCTGGCGACGCATGTCGGTTCCTTTTCAAGTCCGACATAAAATACATCCCTGTTTCCGTCTGCCGATTCCGTGATGAAATCGCCCATGCCCATGCCTATCTCCACATAAAGAGGCATGCCGTCATGTCTGTTCAGACAGTTCTCTATGAGATATTCATTCTCATTCTCAAGAAACGGCTCGACCCATTTCTTCTTTCTCATACGCATACTACTATTGTACTACGAAGACCTTTATATATCGGAACAAGAAAAAAGCTGTTACTCAGTAACAGCTTTGATCGTTTATTTTCTGCCGAAGATCCTGATCTCGCCTGAACGGCTTTCTTTTTCCTTCTTTTCAGGCTTATCTTCCTTGTTTTTCTTGTTGTTGTTATTGTTGCTGTTGTTGTCCTTGGTCTTTTCAGGCTTAGGCAGCAGTTCCTTGGCGGAAACGCTGACCTTGCCCTTCTCGTCGATCTCCATGACCTTGACCTGGATCTTGTCGCCTATCTTCAGCACGTCTTCAGGCTTGTCGACTCTCTCGTGTCTGATCTTGGATACGTGAAGCAGAGCATCCTGTCCCTTGAACAGTTCGACGAAAGCACCGAACTTCTCGAGTCTTACGACAGTCGCGTCGTAGATCTCGCCTACCTTGGCTTCCCTGGTGATCTCGTCGATCATGGCCTTGGCCTTGTCGATGGCTTCCTTGTCGGTATGATAGATGACGACCTTGCCGTCATCGTCGATGTCGATCTTGACGTCGTTGCACTTCTCGATGATGTCGTTGATGACCTTTCCGCCCGTACCGATGACTTCTCTGATCTTGTCGGTAGGAATCGTGAATGTGATCATCTTAGGAGCGTACTTGCTGACCTCGGCACGAGGAGCGGCTATCGCAGCTTCCATGTTGTCGAGTATCTGCATGCGTCCCTGGTGAGCCTGCGCCAGAGCTTCCTTGAAGATCTCTCTGGTTATGCCCTTGCACTTGATATCCATCTGCAGGGCGGTGATTCCTTCTCTTGTTCCGGCGACCTTGAAATCCATGTCTCCGTAGTGGTCTTCCATGCCCTGGATATCGGTAAGGATCGAATAGTTCTCGCCGGTCGTGATAAGTCCCATCGCAACGCCTGCCACAGGAGCCTTGATCGGAACGCCTGCAGCCATCAGCGACATAGAACCAGCGCAGATCGAAGCCTGCGAGCTTGAACCGTTGGATTCCAGGACTTCAGCGACTGTCCTGATCGCATAAGGGAATTCATCCTCTGAAGGGATGACCTGCAGCAATGCTCTCTCGCCGAGGGCACCGTGGCCGATCTCTCTTCTTCCCGGAGTTCCCATCCTGCCTACTTCACCTACGCAGTAAGGCGGGAAGTTGTACTGATGCATGAAGCGCTTCTCTTCGACTTCCGTCAGGTCATCGACGATCTGGTTGTCTCCCAGAGGACCCAGCGTGGTAACCGAGAGGACCTGCGTCTGACCGCGGGTGAACATTGCCGAACCGTGTACTCTCGGCAGCAGGTCTACCTGCGAATCGAGAGGTCTGATCTCGTCGAGGGCTCTTCCGTCAGGTCTGATCTTCTCGTCGGAGATCAGTCTTCTGACTTCGTTGGCGATGATCTCGGTGCAGTACTCTCCGGTCTGCTTGACCATCTTGTCTATCTCTTTCTCGCTGAGTGAAGGATCATTCTCGAAATGTTCCTTCATCTCGTTGGTGATATTCTCCTGAGCCGCATATGACTCAAGCTTGTCGTGGATCGATACGGCTTCCTCAAGTCTTGCCTTGCCGTTGGCATTGACATATTCCTTTACCATCGGATCGATCTCGTACAATACGACTTCCATCTTCTCCTTGCCTACCTTGGCGATGATCTCGTTCTGGAAGGCGCAGAGTTCCTTTACTTTCTCATGACCGAACATCAGGGCATCGAGCATCAGATCTTCGCTGACCTCGTGAGCTCCCGCCTCGACCATGTTCAGAGCCTCGGACGTACCTGCGACCGTCAGGTCGATCAGGGACTTCTCCAGCTGTTCAACAGACGGATTGACGACGAACTGGCCGTCGACATATGCCACCTTGACTCCGGCGATCGGACCGTCAAACGGGATGTTCGAGATACACAGGGCAAGCGATGCTCCCAGCATGGCGGACATTTCCGGTGAACAGTCGGTATCCGTAGACAGTACGGTATTTACAACCTGGACTTCATTCCTGAAGCCTTCCGCAAACAACGGACGTATAGGCCTGTCGATCAGCCTCGCGGTAAGCGTGGCGTGCTCGCTTGGACGTCCCTCTCTTCTGAGGAAGCTTCCCGGGATCTTTCCTGCCGAATACAGTTTCTCTTCGAAAGACACTGTCAGCGGGAAGAAATCCGAATCCTTCGCAACATTCGATGCGCATGCGGTGGACAGAGTGACCGTGTCACCGTATCTCACCAGAACAGACCCTCCGGCCTGTTTTGCGATTTCTCCAGTCTCGACGCTTAATTTTCGACCATAGAAATCTAAATCAAAAACTTCTTTCATCTTTTTTCTTTCCTCTTTTCAAACGTTATAATTCTATCACAATATTTTCATAAAAACTAAAATAAAGATAATTTTATATAATGAATGTATGAGAAAACCCGATGAAGCGGTATATACGGCTCTTAAGAAACTGAACGACAAAGGATACGAAGCATATCTCGTAGGCGGTGCGGTCAGGGATTTTCTTCTGGGCAAAATCAACAGCGACTACGACATTACAACCAACGCCTCGCCTGAAGCGGTAAGGATGGTGTTCGATGAATATACCTGCTACAACGTCGGCAAGAAACACGGCACCGTTACGGTGCTTATAGGGAGAGACAAGATAGACATAACTCCTTACAGGAGCGAATCGGACTATCTCGACCACCGTCATCCCGAGAATGTGACCTTCACAGGCGATCTGGAACAGGATCTTGAAAGAAGAGACTTCACGATAAACGCCATGTGTCTGGACAAGGACGGAAACATCGTCGACCTCCACGGAGGGATGGATGATCTTCAAAACAGGATAATAAGGACCGTCGGTGATCCTGAGAAACGTTTCACCGAAGATGCGCTGAGGATACTCAGAGCCATAAGATTCAAGGCACAGCTTGATTTCTCCATCGAAGAAGAGACCGACAGGCAGATCCATCTTCTCAAGGATACGCTAGACTACATATCGCCCGAACGCAAGAAGGAAGAGCTCCTGCATCTTCTGTGCTTCGAGAACGCTTATCCAATAATCAACGAGTATCTCGATGTTTTTCAGACATTCATGCCTTTCGGCAGGATCGAAAGAGAGAGGAACGATTTCACCGATCCTGTCTATTCCCTGGCCTGTCTTCTGAAGGACTGCGACGAACTGAAACTCAGATCTTTAAAATACTCCAACAAAGAGATAGACCTCATAAAGACGCTCATAGCTTCCGCGAAGATAGACATCGATGACGACTATCAGTTCATTTCCGCAATGACCAACATCTTCCGTAAAGATGTCCTGGCTTTCCTTGAACAATACCATCATATCGATCTCAAGGAACGCTATGAAGCATTGAAACAGTACATGGTCGACGTCAACGATCTCAGGATAGACGGCCGGCAGATAGAAGGATTCGGATACGAAGGCAGACAGATAAGCGGAGTGAAAAGACATCTGACGGACATGATATGGCAAAAGAAACTCGTCAACACCGAGGAGGCTCTGAACGATTATTTGCAAAATCATCGGATAGAGTAATGATTTTTATACTATAATAGGGATATGAAACTGGCCAAGATAAACGCCGAGACATTC